>NZ_JARHZJ010000071.1 GCF_029258205.1 Clostridium sp. | reverse complement strand
GAGAATATAAATATAAAGTTAATGTTATAATTTATTAATAGAAATCAAAAGGGGGAGATTCTTTTGGCTCAGCAATATACTAAAAAAATGATTCGTAGCGTCTTTATAGAATTGTTAAATGAAAGACCACTAAATAAGATTACTGTAAAAGATATAGCATTAGCTTGTGGAATTAATCGAAATACTTTCTATTATTATTATTCAGGTATGTATGATCTTCTATCTGAAATTTTTCAAACTGAGCTTCAAAATGTTATAGATGAATACAATGATACTATGTCGTGGGAGGAAAGCTTTTTATTAGCAACAAGGTTTGCCTTAGGAAATAAGAAGGTAATTTATCATGTATATAATTCAATGCAGAAAGATGAATTAGTAAATTATATTTATAATGTCTCAGGAAACATGATGGAGAGGTATGTTAAGAAGTTAAGTCATGGTATTAATGCCTCTGAATATGACATGAAGTTAATAGCAAAATTCTATCAATGCGCACTGACAGAAATGGTAATTCAATGGATTTTTTCTGGAATGAAAGAAGATCCAGATGCTATTATAAAAAGAATAGGTGAATTATTTGACGGAAATATAAAATTATCACTTAAAAGAAGTGAAAAGCTAAATAAAATTAAACAAATATAATTATAGAAAATTAATAAATTCAGCATTAAATCCATTAATAATTAAGATAAATGAAATCACAAATAATCAAAAAGAAAATTTAGAAGAGATATATAAATAAAGTATTTAAACTATGGTATAAAATATTTGAAAGTTTATGCATTAGATTATATATACCTAATTTTTAGGCAAATATATTTAAGTGTTTAAATTTTGAACACTCCTCTTATTTATCTAATGAAATATATTGTGAAAGGTTATATTATAGATTTAAAGGAACTTAGAGTTATTTTTAAAACTTACACTTGGCAAATAAAAGGGGCTTTACAAAAATTTATTTTGATACATGCTCTTATAACTTATTAATAAATATTAATTTAAAAGGCTAAGATTTGTTTTAAAAACCTATAGATAGTTTTAAGAAAGAAGGAGATTTTATGAAACTTAAAACACATGATGAGAGACTTACTTTAACAAATGGAAGTTATCATGCATTAGTAAATGCTAGAAAACCTAAAGGAATTGATGATAAAAGTGCATATTTAATTGGTACTGGAATAGGTGCATTAGCAGCAGGATGTTTTTTAATAAGAGATGCACATATGGATGGTAGCAAAATAACATTTTTTGAAGAATTAGATATTCCAGGAGGATCTTTAGATGGAAAGGTAATTCAAAATCTAGGCTATGTGGCTCGTGGTGGACGTGAAATGGGACATCATTTTGAAGTTCTATGGAGCTTATTTAGTTCACTTCCATCTACTGAAGATCCAAATATGACAGTATTAGATTATTTCTTCTATATAAATTATGATGATCCAAACTATAGCAATTGTCGTATAACTCATAAAAATGGAGAAAGATATGATAATGCTAAGTTTAATCTTGGACAAGATTTAGCTAAAGAATTAGCAGAATTTGTTCTTATATCAGATGAAGAACTTCAAGATAAGGCAATTGATGAAGTATTTTCTAAAGAACTTTTAAATTCAGATTTTTGGACATTATGGAGAACTATGTTTGCCTTTGAAAACTGGCATAGTGCTTTAGAAATGAAGTTATATATGAATAGATTTATACACCATGTTGGTGGCTTACCAACACTTTCAGCATTACAATTTTCAAGACATGACCAATATACATCTTTTGTAAAACCAATGGTTAAGTTCTTAAAAGAACATGGGGCTAAGTTTGAATATGGCGTACATGTTGAAAATGTAGAATTTGATATAACTCCTCATAAAAAGGTGGCTAAAAAAATAATTGCTAAGGACAAAAATGGAAAAGATATCTCTGTAGATTTAACAGAAAATGATTTAGTATTTATAACTAATGGTTCTATGACAGAGGGATCAGGATATGGAGATGATAATACTCCTGCTCCATTTAATAAAGAACCAAAAGGATGTTGGGAATTATGGAGAAATATAGCTAAACAATCAGATGAATTTGGAAATCCAGATAAATTCTGTACTGATACTGAAAAATCAAATTGGGAATCTTGTACAATAACTTGTCATGATGAACGTGTACCAAGATATATTGAAAAAATAACAAAACGTTCACCATATGGAGGAAGAACTGTAACAGGAGGAATAGTTACAGCTGTAGATTCTTCATGGTTAATGAGTTGGACTATAAATCGTCAAGGACAATATTATGGTCAACCAGAAAATGATGTAGTTGTTTGGGTATATGGACTATTCTCAGATACTAATGGAGATTATATTAATAAACCTATGAGAGATTGTACTGGTAAGGAAATTATAAAGGAATGGTTATTCCACATAGGAGTTCCATGTGAGGAGATTGAAGAACTTGCTCAGTCTTGCACAGCAATTCCAGTAATGATGCCATTTATAACTTCACAATTTATGCCACGTGAATTTGGAGATAGACCTTATGTTGTTCCTAAGAATGCAGTTAATTTTGCTTTCCTTGGACAATTTGCAGAAACTTTAGATGATCCAGCAAGAGATACAGTATTTACTATTGAATACTCAGGACGTACAGCTATGGAAGCGGTATATGTATTAACTGGAGTTGAAAAGGGTGTACCAGAGGTATATGGATCAAGATATGACATACGTTATTTATTAAATGCTGGAGTATGCTTATTAGATGGTGAAAAACCAAAAATTCATTTGCCATTTTTAGTGAAGAGAAAGATAATGAAGCAAATAGCAGGAACTGATATAGAGAAATTATTAAAAGAATATGGAATTATCTAGATAAAATATCAATAGAATTAAAAATTTAATAACTAGGTGTCTAGATAAAACATCTGAATCTTTGAAAAAGCAATAACAAAACTCAAGAATACATTATAAATAATAGTTTTAAACTCTCCTTTGAGATTTTCAAAGGAGAGTTTTTTGTTTAGTAGAATTTTATTATAAGTGCTTATAAGTTTGCTAAAAAGTATAACTTTTATGATTTCTTATAATTTAACATTGCAATTTAACTTAAATACAGCAAAATAAATAATTTCATTCTTTTAGAACAGTTTATTCCTTCTTATATCGACAGTAATGAATAAAATATTAAAAATTACTAAAGATATATACATATTTTTTTATTAAAAGTTATTATGGAGGAGTTGGAATAATAATGAAAAAGAAAATAGATTGATTAATAATTTTTTGTATGCTTATAACTATGATTAGTACCAATATAGCATATGCATAGACTAATGAATTATATAAGTTTGAAACAATAACAAAACTTAATAATTGCATAACAAGCAAATAAAGTAGAAGCAAGAAAACTTTTTTATTAAAGATATCTAATACCTTTATGAATAAAAAACTTGAATATTTATCTAAAATCATACTATTTTTTCATAATCAAAAATATGTATTAAATAAACAATGGTTGAGGTTAAATTAAATGAATTTAAATTATGTATTTTCTATATTTATTTTATATTGCAAAGACTTATTATCAATAAAATTTAGAAA
>NZ_JARHZJ010000044.1 GCF_029258205.1 Clostridium sp. | reverse complement strand
TTTTAATATTTATGTTTTTTTATATTCACTTTATTCTTTATAGTATTTAGTAGAAATATTGATAGAAACTTAAAAATTACTAAGACTGATAGATAAGTGATTAGATAGTATATAGATAATAAGACCGAAAATAAAATATGTCTATTTTATTTGTTCCACATCATAAGTGATATAGCTCGATTTATTATCTATAAACTAAATATATTAAAATTTTATTCTTCTATAACTTGATATTTTTTGTAGAATTGTTTTTTAGAAAGCAATTTGTGATTAGTAGCGTCTAAAAAATCACCAATATACCCAACACTATACATTGCATAACCACAAAATCCTCCACCAACAGTTCCTATAGCTCCTACTTTCAAATTTTTCTTCATAGATGGATTTAAACCACACATTAAAATTCGAAGTCTATTATCTAACCAATAAAGATAATTTTCAGCAAAAGCTTTTTTTACCCAATCAGGTTGATTATTTGTTTTACTAATTTCCCAAACATCAACTGGTTTTCCAGCTAATAAAACTTTCATAAAAATCACCTACTTTTGTTTAAAAATTAATAATTTCACATTATCTATAAGCATTATATAAACGTAGTTTGAAATTTACCTAATATACCTAAAATATTAACAAATAAATCATTAAATTTTAAATTTTCCATATGAATCACCTCTCGTTAAATTTTTATTTGATTTGTTTATTTTTATTTTGAATTAAAAATTATTAAAAGACAAGACTTATAAAAAAGTGAAATTAATATTTAACAATCTCTCTAAATTTATAGACTTGATTTTCAAATTTATTTAAGTTAATATTTGAATAGATTATAAATGAATTTCATAATACTTTCAATAACTTCAGGATGTTATAAAAGCATAGAAAAATATTATTAAAGGAGGAAATAAATATGGCACTTGGATATTTATTGACATTATTTATATTTATACTAGTAGTAAGTGTATTAGGAATATCTTTAATTTTTATTTTAAAAAATCAGAAAATAAAAAATGTATTATTTTATTTTTTAGCTGTATGGTCAATGTTTATAGCTTACCTTAATGCAACTAGCTTACCAACAAATTATATGGTGCAACAAATTATAGCTTGGTTATTTGGATTTATATCAATAATTGCAATAATTATTAAAATAAAAAAAACAGAAGAAACAAATATTCCATACATACTTGTAACAATTTCAATTTTACTTGAAATATTTATGATGTTTTTTTAATTAGCTACATATTTATAAAGCAAAAAGTCTGTAACAAGATATTTTAGTTACAGACTTTTACTTTAAATATTTTATTTTCAACCTCTGGATTTCCTATATAAAGTCTCATTGCAACTAGTGGTATATAAAGTATAAATATTTGAGAAAAAGCTGTTATTTCTAAATATAATGGTATATCAAAGACTTTATTTACGGAACTAAATGAATAGATTATTGAACCAGTTAGTATAACTCCCATAGATGTTACACAAATATAGGTAAAGTGCTTTAAGTTTTCTTTATTTCTCATATTCTGATCTGTATATAGATTATATAAGAGAACTCCTATTACTATAATGACATATAAATAAGACCATTTAAAATAAGAGTTAAATTTATTAAATGCCCAATTTATAAACTCAAGATTTATATAATCATAACGTTGATTATGGATTCTTAAGTTAGTTAAAAATATACTTTTTATTAGAAATGAAGTAATTATTCCACTTAATATTAAAAATAAAGATAAAATTAAAAATAGTTTTTGTTTTACTAAGTTTTTTCCTCTACCTAAGAAAATACTTATTGAAATTATTAGAAAGAAATATAAATATATAATAATAAACACCTCAAATCCTTTTAAGTTTACATATTAATTATAACTTAAATTCCGAATAATTACAAATATTGGAAGTGGTGGGGTGGGTATGGAAAGTTTAATAAGAAATTTTATACTAGAGTTTTTAATATTTAATTTCTTATTTATATAAAGTGCTTTAATAGAGTTCAAAGTTATAATAGTTAAGAAACCGGTATAAGTAAAAAAATGTTAGATTTGTTTAACAATTTTACTGTTAATAAAAGTATTGAAAATTCAAGAATTTATTTATATAATGTAATTGAGTAGATATTTAAAATCTACTTTTGAAATAGGTGCAGTGATGCTTAATAGGGAATTTAGTGTAAAACTAAAGCTGCCCCCAGCAACTGTAAATGACTTCGACTTAACGATATGCCACTGTGATTAGTCATGGGAAGGTGTTAAGAAGATATAGTTATGAGCCAGGAGACCTGCCTAATTCAAAACTAATAGTTTATCTTTCTGGGGAAAGAGGCAAGTGATTGAAATTTTATCATACTGAAGAGGAATATAGCCATTTTAATAAAGTTCTAACTATTTATGAGTTAGTTTATTTAACTTGTTTAAATTTATATTTAAGTTAATAATGGTAAGCTACAATGAGGTGGCTTGGATTAGTATGATTAAAATATAGAGAGTCATCAATTAACTTGTAGAGATTTTCCTAGATAGGTATTCAAATTGAGTATCTATCTTTTATTTTTGGGTAATTTAAGCTAGGGTTATTCAAAAATAATAGCAGAAAGCAAATCAAAAACAGGTAAAAATCTCAACGGTGAGTAGGGTACTTTATGAAGTACCAAGGTTCAAAGAGGAATCAAAATTTAAATTAAGTTGTTTTAAAGGCTAATATAAATAAAAAAGTCTTGCTAACAAAGAAGTTAGTGAATAGAGTATTCTACTTTAAAGTAAACAACTTAAAAATGTTTAAGAGTTATATGATGTAGATATTAAAAGTTAAAGTAACTTGTACTTAAAAAACTTTTAATTTAAATCATATAACTCTTTTTAATATAATTGTAAAGTTATACTATATTATTAGTATTTAATATCTGTTTTGGTCTTTCTTGCTTTTGGGTTAGTATATTATTTATCACAAATGCGGAAGATATAATAAAGATCCATATCATAGGATAAGAATATCTATTAAATGTAATATAAGGTATATGAACTAGACTGTAGTAGATAAATAACAAAAATAATATTCTTGATGTTTTATCAATTTTGTTATTTCTAGATTTTTTATATATTGAATACATACCTATAAATCCAAGAGTTAATAATAGCAAGTGATAAATTCCAACAAAAACTATATGGATATTATAAACTGGTTTCCAGTAGAATGGACTTATCCAAAGAATAACTGTTTTATCTATTAAATACCATTTTGCATAAGTTAGTGGTTTCTTTAGTATATAATTTTTAAATCTGTATACTAAATTATCCTTATAATATTCCTCTTGTTTTATTACATCATCAGTTATTTCCCAAGGATGAAAATCTATAGTAGTATCATAATTTATATATGAACCTTGTATCATAGGATTTCCAGATGACAAGGTGAAAGGAATAAATCTATGGAATTCTTTATAATTTCTTATCCACCAAGGACTCATTACTAAGCAAAATACTGATAATACTACTATAGTGAACTTAAGTATATCTTTAAATTTATAGTTATTATATATCCATAAAATTAATACTACAATAGGATATGCTCCAACTGTAGGTCTAAATAGTGTAGCTATTCCCCATACTATACCACCTAGAATATAATGTTTTATTTCTTTTGACTTTATTGCTACTAATGTTGTATACACCAATAGTAATATTAAAAAATAAAATATAACTTCTGTTAGAAGTAAATTAGGTGAGAAAAGATTAGGTAAATATAAAACGCTTAATATTGAACTTATAATTCCTACTTTAGAATTAAAAAGAAATTTTCCAATAAAAAATATTAGTAGAAAACTTAAACTCATGAGTACTACTTGGAAAATTCTAAATACAGTGATACCACCCAATTTACCAAATATACTCATAAATAACGCCATAGTATAAGGTAAACCAGGCATTATAAATATTGTTTCATCATTTACGTTATGATATGTAAATTTACCAGTATCTATTAATGTCCATGCGCTTCTAACATATTTCACATCATCATTATTCCATTCTTCAAAGTTACCTAACAAATAATTATTTCCGTATTTAATTACAGTATAAATTCCTATAATAAAAAATATTGAAATAATTGTATATAATATTAATTTGATTTTCTTACTTTCTTCTTTTAAAGAAAACAACATTTATCTCCCCTTTGATTAATATTGTTATTAAAATATATTAACATAATAGTAAGTATTTTGTAAAATGTTAAAATGTTGTTTTCTAATAATTTTTAAATTATTAAATAAATTACATTATATGGTATGTATTGTTGAATGAGTAAAAGAAAAGCTATTCAGTAAGATGAATAGCTTTTCTTTTTTATAAAAAAGTGCTTATAGATTTAAGAATTTGTTTGAAAGAGAGGTATTTTCATATAGAGTTTTTATAAGAAAAGAGCTAGTCCATTTTAAGATTAAGCTTTATCTATTTAAGCAAGATTTAGTTTTAGCTTTAAAATGCTTTCTTATACGTAAGAAGTAGTATGCAAAGAATATAATACTATATAATATTATTTCAAAGAGTTTTTTATCAAATTTTGGTATATATAAAAGCATTATATGTACATATATTAGACCATAAAATAAATATGCTGATCTTTGAATTTTTTTCCATGTTTTATAATTCATTTTTTTTCTTACACATTTGAATGAAGTAATCATTAATGGAATCATTAAACATATCATGATTAAACTTAATAAGGTTGCAAAAAACTTATAATAAGTTAAAGAATGTGGGTTAGTAAAGAAAGTAGGGAAGTAGTATATTCCATATAAAATGTTATGACCTAAGGTTAAGATACAAGCGATTATTGAAAGTTCTCCTCTTATAGCCATTAGGTTTTTTTTATATTTAAATGAATTACTTAAAGTCCCAGTGTACATTACTATAGTAAATAAAGCTAATGAAAAAGTACTTTTAGAGAATATTCCTATGGTGTAGTTACTTATATGTTTAGGAATATAGTTATGTAGATTGGTTTTCATAAATACTATAAAAAATATAGCTATTAGAGTAGCTATTATGTAGAGTATTGAGGAATATTTTTTTATTTCTTTGTAAAAAACAATACTTAAGAATATTGTTATTAATAATGAAATTATAAGTGGCATTATTATTTCTCCTTTTATGTTATTGATAATCAATTTCAATTAAATTATATATTCAAGTTGAATTTTAGTCAATAAAAAGTTTGTTTTTAGAAAAAATTATTTTTATTTATCAGAAAATAAATTTTTTAGTAGGATATTTGATTTAAGTGTAGAATTATATAGGAAACGCCTATTTTAATATGAGAGGGGAATAAAGATGAGAGTTAAATTAGTTGGATTAAATGAGAAAATGTTAGAAGTTGTTAAGGGATTAGAAGAACTAATTGATTTTCAGCTTTATAATAAGGATGCAAGTAAGAATGAAAATTTAGAAATTATAAATATTTCTAAGCTTCCTGAAGAATCAGAAAATGTAATAGAAGTCCTTAGAGGAAAAAATAATGAAATAAGATATAAGAAAAAACATCATTTTTTTAGGGCATTTAGTTTATATCTTCAATTTGTTAAAAAGGGAGAGGAGAGTTTTTTTAAAAGTGAAAAAACTTATATTGATTCAGTAGGAGTAATGATAGATACTTCAAGAAATGCTGTTTATAGGGTTTCTGAGGTTAAAAAGATATTAGGGTATATGGCCTTAATGGGACATAGTAGGTTTATGATTTATACTGAAGATACTTATGAGATTGATGATTATCCATACTTTGGTTATATGAGAGGGAGATATAGCAAAGAAGAGTTAAAGGAAATTGATGATTATGGATATTCTTTAGGTATAGAGGTTGTGCCTTGTATTCAAACTTTGGCTCACTTAAAACAAACTTTAAGATGGTCTTATGGGGAAGGAATAAAAGATACCCAAGATGTACTTTTAGTAGGAGAAGAAAAAACTTATAAGTTTATAGAATCAATGATTTCTTCCTTAAGAGAATGTTTTAGAAGTAAAAATATTCATATAGGAATGGACGAGGCTTTTGATTTAGGAAGAGGATATTATTTAACTAAACATGGACATGTTCCTCACCAAAAGCTTATGATAGAGCATTTAAATAAGGTTAATGAAATAGCAAAAAAATATGATTTTAAGCCAATGATTTGGGATGATATGTTTTTAAGGTGTGGAGCTCCAGATGGTGGATATTACGATTTAGATATAGTTATAACTCCTGAAATAGCTAATAATATTCCAGAGGAAGTTTCTTTAGTTTATTGGGATTATTATAATTCTGATGAAGAAAAATATAAAAATCTTCTAGATATTAGAGATAACTTTAATAATAATATTATCTTTGCAGGAGGATGCTGGAGATGGAGTGGCTTTGCTCCAAACTATTCAAAGACATTTGAAACAACAAATGCTGCCTTAAATCAATGTAAGACTAAAGGGTTGAAGGAAGTTTTTGCTACTGCTTGGGGAGATGATGGGTCAGAAACGCCAATATATTCAATAATGGTAGGTCTTATATTATTTGGAGAGCATGGATATTATGATAAGGTAGAGAAAGAATGGATAGATGAAAGATGCAAGGTTTTAACAGGGCTTAGCATGGATGATTTTACTTCTTTAGAAGAGTTAGATATTGTTCCATCAGTTAAAAGTCCTAATATGGAGGGTTGTAATCCTTCAAAGTATATAGCCTATCAAGATTTGCTTTTAGGAGCCTTTGATAAGCATTTAGAGGGTTTGGACTTAGAAGAACATTATATTAAGCTTTCTAAAAAATATGAGGAAATAGGAGAAAGAAGTACCCAATTTAAATTAATGTTTAATATGTATTCCAAACTTTCTGCTTATCTTTCAGTTAAAAGTGAGATAGGACTAGAGATAAGAAAAGCTTATTTAGAAAAGGATAAAGATGCCTTAAGACTTATAGCATATAATTTTATTCCAGAAATACAAGAAAAGTTAAAGAGTTTTCATAAGAGTTTTAGGGAGTTATGGTATAATGAATGTAAAGGACAAGGATTTGAAGTTATAGATATTAGACTTGGTGGAGTTATGGCAAGATGTGATTCAACTATGTACAGAATAAAATCTTATCTTAAAGGAAAGATCGATAAAATAGAAGAGCTAGAAGAGGAAAGGCTTTATTTTTCTGAATATTTTGGAGAAGATGATTGCAAACTTATATGTTGCAATGAGTATCAAAAAATAGCAACACAAAATATTTTAAGTTGGTAATTAGTTTGAATATTGAAAAAGTTGGAGATGAAAGCAATAGATAAAAATAACTAAATTAGGGGATTGTATGATATGAAAAAAATTATTATAAGTGTAATCACAATAGTAATTATATGGGCTATATTAATGTCCACTGATTATTATATGATAAAAACTAATGAAAAGCCAATCTTTTCAGTGGAAATTGGTGTTTATAAAGATGGAGGTTCCACTGAATATTGTGGTTTGGGTTATAAAATTATTAAATATGTAAAAATGAGTCTTGAAAATGATGATATTACTACAGAAGTACGTTTAGGGCCTTGGTTTATGAAGTATTCACCCTAAATTAATATTATAAAAAAATAGTATTAAATAAAGATAGGTGGCTATACCTAAAGTTTCTTAGAAGAGGGAAATATAGGATATAGCCATCTTCAATTTAAAAAGGCATATAGAAAATTTGAGAAATTAAGACTTTTAGGAGGTGATGAACATCAATCACAAAAATGAAGTCTTAACTTCTATAAGGATACATACTTAGGTTTTCCTTAAAAATTGCTTTTATACTAAATCTTTGAAAGCTTAATTTTTATTAATATATCATAATTTTAGTAAATATAAAGTTTTAGTACAATTAATTTTATTGGTTATTATATAAGGATGAAAATAAATAAAAAAATATTTGACAATAATAATTATTAGGAGTAGAATGATTTGCATAGAGATGAATAGTTTCTATGCGAACCGTTTTGAGTTGGTATAGATATAATAGAATAAAATTATTTTATAGGAGATGTCAAATATGGATGGAATTAAAAAATTTACTCCAAGAGTTAGTAAGAGATTTTTACTTTTCATAGCAGGACTAGTATGGGGATTTGCAGGATTTAGAGTATTTACTTTAGGATTTGGAGATGTTATGTCACATCACGGAAATTTAATTATAACAATTATTTTTGCGGCAGTTATATTTTTTGTATTTTTTAAATTTATATTTAGTAAAATGTTTAAGAAACATACAACAAGAATAGTAAATAGTAAACTTAATAAACATTGTGTATTTTCATTTTTTGATTTTAAAAGTTATCTTATAATGGGCTTTATGATTTTCTTTGGAATTTCAGTTAGAAGCTTAGGGATATTTAATCCTGTTTATTTAGGAGATTTTTATATGGGATTAGGAGCAGCACTATTTATGGCTGGTGTATATTTCTTTATAGGATTCTTTACATTTGATAATTTAAAAGTTAAATATAAAATTAGCTAATTTAGTATAAAGGTATTAAATGGTACATAGAGTTTAGAAAACTTTATGTACCATTAATTTTATATAAGAAATCATTTATATCTTTTTATATTATTTATATTGTGGAGAAATATAATTTGAAATTTATTTTTTAGGAAAAGAGGAAGTTATATGAATTATGATTCATTTGAAATAGCTATGCTTATAAAGGAAATTTATTCAAATACAATGGGGAAGGTAAGTGAAGGGCTTAAAGAAAGTGGTCTTACTCACCAACAAATAACAGTTATTAAACTTATAGCTCATAAAGGTAAAGTTACAGTTAAGGAACTTTGTGATGAAATGTCCTTATCTAAAGGAACTGTGTCAGGAATAGTATCAAGACTTGAGAATATGAGATATATAGAGAAATTTAAGGATGAAAAGGATAAGAGAAATACATATATAGTTTTCTCTAAAAAAGGAGTAGAGTTTGTAAGAAACTTTAGAAGTGATATAAATAATAGCTTTGATAGTGTGTTTGAAAATTTTACTAGTGAAGAGGTTAATGAAATAAGAAAGGTACTTTTAAAGCTTAAGGACAAGATGAAGTAATATTAGATTATTTAAAAGAACTTAGTTAATTATTAAGATAGAGAGGTTATGCTCTATTGTTAAAGCCTTTTTAGAATTAAAAATGGTTAAAATATTGTTTGTAACTATAATGTTGTTGATATATAATAGTTGAAGGTTATTTAAAAATGAAGGAGACGACTTAAATAATGGGAAATGAATTTGATATTGAATTTAAAAACTATTTATATCAGATTTTAGGAAAGGACAACATTCAGGAACTAGAATCTAATTATGAAGATGGTGATTGTTATTTAGAAGTTGGTAGCAAGATTTCTATAGATATTTCGGAAGATATGGTTAGTCTTTTGACGGATAAGGATAGTCTCCTAGTTATTCTAAAGTTTCCAAGTGAAGCTAAGAAAAGTTTTAGAGGCGTAAGTAGAGGAAAAGTTGATTTTGGATTTCAATTTTTTAATAGAGAAGATTTTGATATTAATTATGATTTTGTTGGATTTACCTTATCAATTAAGGATGCTGTAGATTATAGTGATATTAGATTAGATTTAAATTTTACTCCTGAAGATTTTGAATTTTCTGAGAAAATGAATTATGCTTTAAATATAATTGCTATAGACGAAAAGCATATAATAAGAGCCATGAGACATATTAGATTTCCAAGGGAGCTTTGTACGATTATTAGGGAGTATTATTTGAAAATCACAAGGGAGGATTATGATAGAGAAGTTGCTCTAGAAGATTTAGAAAATCTTGATGCTATACTTTTTGATGGAATAACATCAAAGCAGGTAGAAGAAGATTTTAGCCTCTATAAGTTTACAGATGAACCAGAAGAATCTAACTTAGATAAATATATTAAAGATTAAAAATATATTTATATTAGACTATATTAAAAGTAATTTAATCATAAAAACTTATATAAAAATATAAGTTTTTATGATTAAGCAAATGCTTTGATATAGTCTTTTTAATTGTCTGCACAAAAAGAATATGTTTGGGTACAGAACGGGATTAGGATGAAATTTAATAAATGAGAAGGATTAGAAGATAGTAATTTGCTTTTATTAAATTACTCTCTTTGATTTAAGTATTTTTAGTTAAGCAGTATATATTGTTTCGAAAATTTTACCAATTTATTCATTATTATTTTTGTGAGTTAAAAATATTTACTTATAATTAAAAATGTGATACTATTAATTTGGGATAAAAAGGAAATGGATAAATTGTAGAAATATATGATTTTTTATAGAAGGTGGTTTTATAGGAAAATATTAAAAGTTTTAATAATTACATATTAGTAAGTTTATATAGGGAGTTGTAAATAAGATAATTTATTTTATTTGTTTATTAAAAGAAAGGATATAATTAAAAAAATGATTATTTAGGTATTAAAGATTATTATATGATTATAATTTTTCTTAATTTACTTTGCTAGTTTAAATTAAAATAATTTAGAGTAGTTGACAGGAGGTTAATTAAGTGAAAAGAAATATTAAAGCTCTAATATTAGTATTATTAATTACAGTTTTAGTATTAAATCTTGTTCCATGTATTAGTTCAGCTAAAGCATTAGATAAGGGTAAAGAACTTATTAATAAAAGACAGTATGAAAAGGCAGTTGTGTCTTTAGAGTTAGCTTTAGATGAAAATCCTAAAAATAAAGAGGCAAAAGAACTAAAAGATATGGTTGAAAGTTATTTGGAAGCAAATAAGGCATTAGAAAATGGTAACCTAAGAAAAGCTGAGGTTAAACTTAAGTTTATTGGAAATAAAGAGAAGGATTTTCCTGTTTTTAAACAATGTGTAGATAATCTTAAAAAATATATAGATGAAAAAACTGAATACGACAAAAATGTAAAAAGTGATATGAAAAAACTAGAAAAATTTATAGATAATAAAAATTATTCAGAGGCAATATTACTTACTAAAAGTTTAGAAGGAAGAATAATTGAAAAAGACCAAAAAGAAATATTTGATAAAATAAAATTAAAAATGATTTCAGGATTATCAACAGAAAGCACTAAGAATTTGGAGTCGTTTGCAGATGTATATATTAAAAATATTTCAAAGATATAAAATGAAAATTTAATAATAAATAGTATAGGAAAGTTGATATTGAAAAATATTGACTTTCTATTTTTTTTGGCTTCAGAATACCAATTATTTTATACATTTAATTTTACTGTGTTAATTAGTGAATTTAAAAATATATTTTTTTAAAAATTATTTAAATTCTTATTTGAAAAATTGAACAAAAAAGTATTATTTGACAAATGAATATAGAAAGTTACATTTTTTTTTGATAAAATGAATTTATAATACAAAATATTACAAGAAGATGGAGAAGGTTAATATTATGAATATCGAGTTCTATTCTATATCTTCCTATATGTTTAAAAATTATAAATATAGAATTAATAGTTATGAAAATTTTAAGCCGTGTTTTTTAAGATTTATAGGTGCTGATAATGAAGAGCTATACAATAATTCCATAAAAGAATTAAAAAATGAAATTGAATTACATAAAGAAATTTGTTTATTATTTGAAAATACAATACCAGTTAATGCTGAGTTTGAACTTATACAGTATATATATGATGAACTGGATAGAATGGATGTAGGAAATATAAAGTCTCAAGAAATAGTATTGTTTCAAAATCAAAATATAAATAAACTTTTTCTAGAAGCATTAAACTATGTAGTATTACTTTCCATAAAAAAAGAAAATTTTTTAAATGATAATGTTAGAAATAATTTTATTACGAAGCTCATAGTTTGGACATATAGTTTTATAAGGGAAATAAAATTTGATGATCAGAATAATCCTAAGTGTGTTTATTATGGAGAAATAAGCAGACATGAAGTTTATTTTTTAATTCTTTTATATTTAATGGGATTTGATGTTGTTTATATAAACTCATTAAAAGAAGAATATTTTAATGAAATTGATGAGGATAATTTAAGTCAATGTAAAAAAAGCATGTCAATATTGCCATTAGAATCTTTTGAAAAAAGGGCTTTAAAAGGAAAGGATAATACTGTAATAGAATCTACTACTAAGAAAATACAAAAAGATGTGCAAGATATGTTATTTGAAGGAACTGGAGTTTATAAACCTTGGCAATTTAGAAGGGGGTACACTAAGAGTATTCTACTAGATGCTATTTTAGAGGATATATATTCTTATTGGAATGAACCATCTAAACTTAGAGAAGGGTTTAGGGTTGACGGTGAACTTGTTACTGTTCCTTGTTTCTTTTACAAAATAGATGGTCAATTTTTAGATATGTTAGAGTATAAAAAATTGGTTCAATATTGTATTGAATCTCCAAATACTTTGTTTTTTAATAGTGGAGATATATCTAATGAATATCTTTTAACAGATAATGTATATGAATTGATGTTTTGTCAATTAAGTGATGGATCATTTGATATAGAAGAAGTTAAGGAAACATCAATATATAAGTTTGGAAAGTATAGCAAAGAAGTACAAAATTTTATGCTAAAAAAGGTAAATGAAATTATATTGAATAACCAACTGTTTAACATAAATTTGGAAAAAGAAACAACATTGAAGTTATTAGTGTTAGTTTTATCTCTTAATGAAAAGATAGTTAGATTAATAGATAATTTTGATTTTACAGGTGATATTCCTAAAATAGTAATTTATTTAAATGAAGAAGAAGAAATTTCAGAATCAATGACAATGTTATTAGGATATATTCATATTATTGGCATAGATATAGTGATTTTTAATCCATCTGGATTATTTAATATAAATCATATAATAAAAGAAGGAAAAATAATCAATATAAGACTTCAAAAAATGAGTTATGATTCAACATATAAATCAATTTTAGGATTTAAACAAAGTGTTTTTTCTAGAATATTAAAAAATATATGATGGAGTGATAAATAAATGGAAAAACAATTTAGTAATAATTTAGAGGATGTAAATGAAAATGATAATTTAAACAAATGGGATACAGAATATTCATTAGAAGATTCAAATATCAATGATATGGGTTATGGATATAATGGTTACCAAGATGGAAACCCAAATATGAATGGAATGAACAATGGTTATCAAGGTGGAAACTCAAATATGAATGGAATGAATAATGGCTACCAATATGGAAACCCAAATATGAATGGAATGAATAATAGTTACCAAGGTGGAAATCCAAACATGAATGGAATAAATAATGGCTACCAAGGTGGAAACCCAAATATGAATGGAATGAATAATGGTTATCAAGGTGGAAACCCAAACATGAATGGAATGAACAATGGTTACCAAGGTGGAAACCCAAATATGAATGGAATGAATAATAGTTACCAAGGTGGAAACCCAAACATGAATGGAATGAATAATAGTTACCAAGGTGGAAATCTAAATATGAATGGAATGTTTAATAACAATAATGGAGTTAATAATCAACAGTATAATCAACTAGATTTTCAAGATTTAACAGCTTATAAGCAAAGATTAAGAGGGATGAAAGAAGTTCAAGATCTTACTGGAGAAGTGGAGGTTCAAAATCCAAATTCAATAATAATGTTTGGACAACGCGCTAGTGAAAATATATCTAAAATATCTGATGAACTTTTAAATTCAATGAAGGCGGTTAAATCAGAAGAAGCAACAGAAATGTTGAGTAGCTTAACAAAGCTTATGGATAAATTTGATATAAAAGAATTAGAGAATACTAAAGATAGGTCTTTTATGTCTAAAATATTTAAAAATGTTGGTAATACGGTAGCAAAATTATTTCAAAAATACGATACTATGGGATATGAAGTTGAAAAGATATATATTTTACTTAAGAAATATGAAAATGATATAAGAGAATCTAATTCACATCTTAAAAAGTTGTATGACGGTAATCTTGAATACTATCAAATGTTAGAAAAATATATAGTAGCTGGAGAGATGGCTTTAGAAGAAATAGATATGTATCTAAACCAAATGTCAAATGATATTACAATGGGACAAGAAGAAAAGCAAATGATTGTTCAAAAACTTGAAATAAGTAAAGAAATGCTATCTCAAAGGGTATATGACTTGAGGATAGCTGAGAATGTTGCAATACAAGCAGCACCAATGATTCAAACAATTCAAATGTCAAACTTTAATTTAATGAGAAAGATAAATTCATCATTTATTGTCACACTACCAATATTTAAACAGTGTTTAGCACAAGCAATTATATTAAAAAGACAAGAAATACAAGCTAAATCAATAAAACAATTAGATGATAAAACTAATGAATTAATAATGAGAAATGCCAGTAGTACAGCAAGACAATCTGTTGAAATTGCAAAGATGGCATCAGGTAGCTCTATAGCAATTGAAACTTTGGAAAAATCATATGCAACTATAATGAAGGGGATTGAAGATACAAAAGCAATTCAAGAAAGCAATAGAGTTGAAAGAGAAGAAAATGCTAAAAAACTTGAGACTTTAAAACATAATATGAAAAAAGAGTTTGTATCAATTTAAATTTTATATAGATGTTAAGTCATTACTAATTATTAATATAAATTTTTGTGTTTTTGAAAAATATGGTGTGATTTGATTTTTGTAGGTTAATTAAAGATATCAATATTAGGTATCTTTAATTTGATATTTTTGATTAGCCTACTTATCTCAAATCCAGACATATATAGTTTTTTATAACTTAACAGATCGCAAATATTTAAAAGGAGGAATTTTTATGGGTATAAATTTAGGTGGATTTAATGGTGGAATGGAAATTAATAATGGGTTAGGAGCACTTAATCTTAAAAAAAATGATATTTTAGATTTAACAAAGAAAAATCCTGGATTAAAAAAAGTTATTTTAGGAGCAGGATGGGATGTAGCTACAGTTGGACAAGATTTTGATTTAGATATTGCTGCGTTTTTATTAAATTCAAATAATAAGGTAGCACATATTCCAGAGGATGTTATATTCTTTAACAATATGACTGGACAAGGTATTGCTTTAGAAGGAGATAATAGAACAGGTGCTGGTGAAGGTGATGATGAAAGAATACAAATAGATTTATCAATGATAAGAAATGATATTGCTAAAATAGTTTTCGTAGTTACAATTCACAATGCACAACTTAAAAGACAAACATTTGGAATGGTTGAAAATTCTTATGTAAGATTACTAGATTCTGAAAATAATGAAAAAGAACTGTGCAAGTTCAATTTAAAAGAAAATGGATCAACTGTTACTTCAGTTATATTTGCTGAATTATATAGAGACGGAACAGAATGGCAGTTTAAAGCTATAGGAGATGGGAAAATAGCGGATTTAAATGGAATTTTAAGCATTTATATGTAAAATAAATTTATAAGTAATTGAAAGGATGAACAAATATGAGTGGAATATTAAATTTACAAAAAAATGATGTTTTGGACTTAACTAAAAAAGATCCAGAATTAAATCATATTATGTTAGGTGCTGGTTGGGATGTTGTTAAAAAAGGATTCTTTTCATTTGCTGCTGATTATGATTTAGATTTAGTAGCATTATTATTAGATCAAAATGAAACTGTTAGAAATAATAATGATGTTATTTATTTTGGTAATATGAATGGGAAAGGTATTAAACTTCATGGTGATAACTTAACTGGGGAAGGAGAAGGAGATGATGAAAAAATATCTATAAATTTAAGTGAACTACCATCATACTGTAAAAAGGTTGTTTTTTCAGTTGTTATATATGATGCTGAAAAAAGAAATCAAAGCTTTTCAAAAGTAAAAAATGCATATGTTAGATTAGTCAATGAAGATAAAGGAAATCAAGAAATTTGTAGATATAACTTGTCAGAAGATGGTGGAAATAACACTGCAATAATATTTGCAGAGCTAACAAAAGAAAATAATGAATGGAGATTTAAAGCTAAAGGAGAACTTCTAAGAGCATCAGTAGGTTCTTTAGTTTCAATGTATAGATAATAAATTTTAGTTTAAATATCAAGATGAGGAGTGATTAAAATGGCTATAAATTTAGGAACTGGTTTTGGAAGAGAAAATAGTAGTACACAGAATATAACTTTAAACTTACAAAAAAATGATATTTTAGACTTAACAAAGAGAAATCCAGGTCTTAAAAAGGTAACTTTAGGAGCAGGATGGGATGTAGCTAATAATGGATCAGATTTTGATTTAGATATTGCAGCATTTCTTTTAGATGCTAATAATAGATTTAATACTGTTGAAAATGTTATATTCTTTAATAATAAACAAGGACAAGGTATTTATTTAGAAGGAGATAATAGGACTGGTGCGGGAGATGGTGATGATGAGAGAATAAACATTGACTTAGACGCTATAAATCCTAGTATTGCAAAAATAGTATTCGTTGTTACAATACATAATGCACAGGCTAAAAGACAAACTTTTGGAATGGTAAACAACTCTTATGTAAGACTTCTTGATGCTTGTGAAAATGGAAAAGAAATATGTAAATTTAACTTAAAAGAAAATGGTTCAACAGCAACATCAGTAATATTTGCTGAATTAATAAGAGAAGCTGGCGAATGGCAATTTAAAGCTGTTGGAGAAGGAAAAATAGCAGATTTAAATGGAATCTTAGCTTTATACCAATAATAGTTTGGAAAATACTAAATAAATCTTATAAGATTTATTTAGTATTTAAAAAGAAAAATATACATGTAAAACTAATAATATTTTTCATGTATATTTTTATTTTGTATTATACTAGTAAAATATAAATGTTAGAAAAAGTTTATTATTTGTTTTAAAGGGGACATGATATGTTTAAAGGGCTAAATAAGAAACAGGTCGATGAAAATAGGAAAAAGTATGGTGCTAATATAATTAAAGAAGCACCACCAGAAACTTTTTTTGATAAATTTAAAGAAGCTTTTGGCGATCCAATGATAAAGCTACTCTTAGTAATAGCTTGTATATTGGGTGTAATGGCAATTATGCATTATGCTGATTGGGGAGAAATTATAGGTATAGTAATATCAATAATTCTTGTTACAACAATTTCAGCTAAAACAGAAGTAGCATCTGATAATGAATATAGAAAGTTAAAGAGTAGTGCTAAAAAAGAAATATGTAAAGTATATAGAGATGGAAAAGTAATAGAGGTAAATGTTGATGAAATTGTAGTAGGGGACTATGTAATATTACAATTGGGAGATAAAATACCCGCTGATGGTGTTTTAATTGAAGGTTCAATTAGTGTAGATAACTCTATTTTAAATGGTGAATCAGAAGAGTGTAAAAAGTATGCTACAACTGCAAATTTTAATAGTGAAAGTTATTCTGAAGCTGCTGCTACAATAACTGGAGACATATTTGTTGATGAAACTTCATTATTCAAAGGAACTGTTACTGTAAATGGTTCTGGTGTAATGTTAGTTAGAAGAGTAGGTATGGATACTGTTATGGGAGAAATGGCTAAAGATATGGCTGATGATTCTGTAGATAGCCCATTAAAGGTAAAACTTTCAGACTTAGCAGATAAAATATCTAAATTTGGATATATTGGAGCAATAGTTATTGCTTGCGCATTAATGAGTAAACATGTGATTGATGCTGGTAGTATTAGTGCATATATTCAATTAGGTTTTATAGAAATATTTAAAGAGTTTTTAGAAACTATAATGGTTGCTGTTGTAATAATAGTTATGGCTGTTCCAGAAGGATTACCACTAATGATAGCTATAGTTCTTATGAGAAATACATCAAAAATGTTAAAAAATAATGTTTTAGTAAGAAAACCTATAGGAATAGAAACAGCAGGCTCTCTTAATATATTATTTAGTGATAAAACAGGTACAATAACAAAAGGTGAATTAGAAGTTGTTGAATTCTTTGATGGAGATATAAAAAATACCTATGAAAGTAGTGAAAAAATAAAAGAGCTTATGGCATGGTGTATTGGCAAAAATACAGGTGCTATGTTTGATGGAAGTGGAGAAGTCATAGGAGGTAATGCTACTGATAAAGCTTTACTTAAATTCTTGACAAAACAAAATCTTGATAAATATGAAGATATAGAAGTTTTAAGAAATCAACAATTTAATTCAGCTAATAAATATTCTGCATCACAATTAAAAGGAATCACAGTTTATAAAGGAGCTCCTGAAAAACTATTATCAAAGGCTAAAAAATATATAAATAGTCAAGGTGAAATAGTTTCTGTTTGTAAAGAAGATATAGATAAAAAAATAGACCAATTAGCAAATAAGGCAATGAGAGTTTTAGCTTTTGCTTATAGTGAAAGTGATCTTATTGAAGATGTTTTACCTGATGACCTTGTAATGGTTGGTTTTGTTGGGATAAGAGATGATGTAAGAACAGAAGCTAAACAAGCTATTAAAGAAGTAATAAATGCTGGCATACAAGTTGTAATGATTACAGGAGATAGAAAAGAAACGGCAGTAGCTATAGCAAAAGATTGTGGACTTATAGAAAATTCTGTTGATATAGCCTTAACATCAGATGAATTAAATAATATGACAGACGAAGAAGTTAAAAATATCTTGCCAAACTTAAGAGTAATAGCAAGAGCTTTACCTACTGATAAATCAAGAATGGTAAGATTAGTTCAGGAACTAAACCTTGTATGTGGAATGACTGGAGATGGAGTAAATGATGCACCAGCTTTAAAGAGAGCAGATGTTGGGTTTGCAATGGGGTCAGGAACAGATGTTGCAAAGGAAGTTGGAGATATAGTTATATTAGATGATAATTTCAAGTCAATTGAAAATGCTATACTATATGGAAGAACTATTTACAACAATATATTAAAGTTTATAAAATTCCAATTAACAATAAACGTAGCTGCGGTAGCTGTTTGTGCTATAGCACCTTTCGTAGGAATAGATCAACCTCTTAGTATAACTAATATTTTATGGATAAACTTAATAATGGATGGATTAGGTGCTTTAGCTTTAGGTTCAGAACCAGCATTAAAAGTATATATGCAAGAAAAGCCAAAGTTAAGAACGCAAAGTATTGTTTCTAAAAAAATGATGGAACAAATTATATTTGCAGGAATATGGATAACAATAATAAGTTTCGTATTCTTAAAGGTTCCATTCTTTACTAATATGTTCTCAAGTAAAGAGAGATTATTAACTGGATATTTCTCAATGTTTGTTTTAACAGCAGTATTTAATGGATTTAATGTAAGAAGTCAAGGATTAAATCTTTTAGAGCATATAAATGAAAACAAAGATTTTATAAAAGTTATGCTTATAATAGTTATTGTACAAGTGGCCTTAACACTTGTGGGTGGAGAGCTATTTAGTTGTACACCTATAACACTAAGCAATTGGATAATAGTTATATTATTTGCGATAACTATAATTCCTTTTGATATGATTAGGAAGTTAATAATAAATAATATAAGTGAAACTAGCAATTAATTTATATACTGAATAGAAATTCTAAAGAATATGTTTTAACATTCAATATAACTTTAATAAGGGAATTTTCTCATATTGGGCTTGTGTCAAAATAAGTTTTGTTATTATATTTTGATACAGCCCATTTTATATAGGAATTAACAATTCTATTGTTAGGAGAAAGTTAAGTATTATTGAATTTTTATTATATATTATATATTATATTAAAGTAGAATTGGTAATTAATTTTATATAATAATTATTATTTGAGGTTTAAAATTTTTTTAATCATAAAAGGAGTATAAGAGATGTTAAAAATACTATTAGTGGATGATGAGGCTACAGAACGTGAAGGGATTGAATTTCTTATAAAAAGATATGAATTTCCTTTGAATATAGCCAAAGCTGTAAATGGAAAAGAGGCTTTAGAGTACATAAAGAAGAATCATATAGATATTCTTTTTACAGATGTAAAGATGCCTTTTATGGATGGACTAGAATTGGCAAAGGAAACATTTAAATATGATCCTAAAATTAGAATAATAATTTTTAGTGCATATAGTGAATTTGACTATGCTAAAAAAGCCTTAGAGGCAAAAGTAGTTGATTATTTACTTAAACCTATTGAAGTAGATGAGTTTAAAAGGGTTTTGGAAGAGGTGATAAAAAGTTGTGTAAAAAGAAAGGAAGAAGAAAAAGAAAAAGAATTGCTTATGGAATCAAGTAAGAAGATTTTACTTTATAAGCTGTTAGCTAACCACAATAATCAAAATTATATTAATGAAAAGTTAAACGTATACAATATACAGCTAAAAGATAAATATTTAGCATTAATAAACATAGAAACAAGAGATAATTTCTTTGAGGAGAGGGAGTATATTTTCTTTAATCTATTAAATACATATCTAAAAATCCCGTATGAATATATAAATTTTTATCCTAATGAATCATATTTATTATTGTATAGCACTTTAAAAATAAAAGAGGAATTTTTAGAGGAAGTTTGTTGTAAATTATCAAGAGAAATTAAATTATTAGCAAATGAAAATTCGTCTTTTTTTATTAGTAATGTATTTTGTGGAATTGAAAAAATTTATGATGAGGTAAAAGGGTTAAATAATATAAAGGAAAATATTTATGATTTTGAATCAAGGATTATTAGAGTTAATAAGTATAAACCTAATGACTTATACACACTTGAAATAGAGAATGTAAAGGAAAATCTTAAAAACTCTATAAATGAAAGAAATTTAAATGACATTGAGTTTTACATAAATAAGCTTATAGAATACATGTTAGAATCAGGATCACTTAGTACTATATACATACATCATCTTTTTTATGATTTAATAGAAAAACTTTGCCAATCCTTTGATATATATAATAGTGAAGTGAAAAAGAACTTTATAGAAAATATATTAAAATGTAATTCAAGTGAAACCTTAAAAGTGGCTTTTGAATCCATTATTAAAGATATTGCAAAGGAATGTAATAATGATATTTTAGATGAGAAAAGTATAGCTAATAAAGTAATAAAGATAATAAAAAATGAATATAGTAGTGAATTAAGTTTAGATTATATTGCAGATAAGGTTAATTTTACTTCTTCATATTTAAGTTATGTGTTTAAGAAAGAAACAGGTTCAAATATAGTTAAATATATAACTGACTTTAGAATGAATAAGGCTAAGGAGTTTTTAGAAGAAGGTAATATGAAAATTGTACAAGTTGGTAAGGCGTGTGGATATGAAAATCAATCATACTTTAATCGTATATTTAAGAATTATTTTGGAGTAACTCCAAATCAATTTAAACGTAAAAATAGTTAAGATAAGTGAGGTTATGTATGATTGAGAAATTAATGAAATGGTTTTTTGGAAAAGCATCTATAAGAAAGAAGTTAATAATTAGTTTTAGTATATCTGTATCTATACCAATAATAGTTTTAGGAGTTTATAGTTTTAGTGAATCAAGAAAAAATTTATTAATACAAACTGAGAAGACAATGGAAAATAATAGTCTTAGAATTGCTGATGAGATAGACTTTAAATTAAAAAAAGAAGAAGGATATGCAAAATATCTTGCTTATAACTTAAACTTTAGGAAGATTATAGAAAATAAGCCTAATGATAATATATCAATAGCACAAACCTTAAATAATACTGTGGAGCCTATATTTTGGTATTTTATAACTAGTGATGATTACATAAAGGAAATAAATATATATACTCCTAATGTAAGTAGAGAGATAGGCTCATTTTTAAATCCAAGTAATTTTGTAGATGATGAAGAATGGTATAAAAAAAGTCAAAAGAGTTTTAAGCCATTTTGGAGTTATGAGGATGGAAAATTATTTATAACTAGAAGTATATTAGATACTACAACTAATAGTAAAGTTATAGGTGTTCTTAGAATTGAATTGTTTATGAGTATCATAACAGAGCCTTTAGAAAATATGAAATTTTTAGATAATGGAATTATTATTAAAGATAATAGTGGAAATATAGTTTTTAAAAAGTTGATGGAAAATAGTAAAATAAACGAATTAGTTTTAGAAAATATATTAAATATAAAATCTAAATCAAATTTAAAAGAAAATAGGTATTTAATATGTGAAAATAATATTGATGCTTCAAATTGGAAGGTATTTTATTATTTAGACAAAAATAAAATAACAGAGAAATTAATTCCTATAATAGGCTCAACTTTATTAATAGTAAGTTTTTGTTTAATTGCAGTGTTTATATTAATAAATATATTATCTAAAGCCTTAAGTAGAAGAATATTATTACTTAAGGATAAGGCTGAAGATGTTTCAAAGGGAAACTTCAATAATCCTATTTTTACAGATGATACTGATGAAATAGGAATTGTGACAAATAGCTTTGGGCATATGACAAGGGACTTAAATGATATGATAAATAAAGTATATAAAATTGAGATTGAGAAGAAAGCAACTGAGCTTAAAGCATTACAAGCTATGATAAACCCACATTTTTTATATAACAGTTTATCTACTATAAAGTGGAAGGCTATTAGAGAGGGAAATGATGATATAAGTGATATAACAGGATATCTAGCTAAATTTTATAGAACTAGCTTAAATAATGGACAAGATATAACAGATATTAAAAGTGAAATTGATAATATAAAATCCTACATTGAAATTCAAAGAATAGCACATTCAGATAGCTTTGATGTTGAATATAGAATAGATGAAAATGGACTGAAAAATAATATGTTAAATTTTATTCTACAACCTATAGTTGAAAATGCTATTAAGCATGGAATTGATTGTAATGATGGAAAAGAAAGAGGAAAGATTATATTTGAATTCCAGGAGAATGAAAATTCTTTAATCTTTAAAATTTATAATAGTAGTAATAATAATGATATTAATAGCATAGAAGAGATGCTAAATAAGCCAGGAAAAGGATATGGTATATATAATGTAAAAGAAAGAATAAAACTCTATTATGGTATAGATTGTAATTTGGAGTGTTCTTTAGTTAAAAACAATTACATATGCGTTGCGCTAAAACTTCCTAAAATAGTTAATAAATTAAATTAAGCAATAAACTAATGTGCTGTATCAAAAGTTAATGGATAAAATATAGAAGCATACTGAGAAAATTACTAAAATTCTCTTTATAATGCTTTAAGTTTTATTAAAAGTTATTTTGATACAGTATCTTTTTATTAATAAAAAACAACGTAAAATTGTACAATGTTTCGAAAAAATGTATTATTTATTAATAACTTAAATGATTTTATAATTTAATCATAAGATGAACTTAATAATTTATAAGCTATTGCATCATTAAAGAGATGGATAAATTAAAGGGGGAAGAGATATGAGAAAAAAAATTCTAAGTGCTATTTTATGTATGATGATTGGAGCAACTGCAATGGTAGGATGTGGTGATAAAACTGATTCTACTCAAGCAAAAGATGGTAAAGTAAAGATTCGTATGACTAACTGGAATAATGAAGATACAATGAAAGACATGTTAAAGTATTTATCTGAAAAACTACCAAATGTGGAAATAGAGTATCAATTTATTGATAACTCAAACTATAACACAATAATAGATACTCAATTATCAGCTGAAGAGGGTCCAGATATAATTTGTGAATCTCCAGCATCAGCATTAAAACATGCTAAATTAGGATATCTAGAAAATGTAAACGATTTGGCTAAGAAGTATTCAGATTCAGGTACTAATGTTTATAAGTATGATGATAATATATATGCTTTACCAGGAATAAGTTGGTTTGAAGGAATATATTATAACGAAAAGTTATTTGAAGAAAATAACATTCAAATACCTAAGACCTTTGATGAATACATTGAGGTTTGTAAGAAATTCCAAAGCTTAGGAATAAAACCTTTAGCAGCAGGATTGAAATCATGGGAACCTTTATTAAAGAATTCTATGGCTTTTGTAACAGCAGAGTATTTATCAAC
The DNA here is from genome assembly GCF_029258205.1 of Clostridium sp. Taxonomy (GTDB): domain Bacteria; phylum Bacillota; class Clostridia; order Clostridiales; family Clostridiaceae; genus Sarcina. The sequence continues at coordinate 51,382 of NZ_JARHZJ010000044.1, read as the reverse complement.
AGATGCTGGTAAAAACTTTGGACAAGAGTATAGAGAAGGAAAAGTTAAGTTGGATGGTACATGGAATATGTACTTAGATAAGTGGTCAGAGATGATAAAGGATGGAATATACACTAAAGATATGACTGGAATAGACCATGATCAAGCTTTAGAGGAATTTGCTACTGGAAAAGCTGCAATGTATTGTTCAGGACCATGGGACTTAGAAGCAATTATGTCAAAAAATCCTGACTTAAAACTTAATATGATGCCATTTTATGGAACAAAACCTAGCGATGGATGGTTAATAGGTGGACCTGGATGTGGATTTGCAGTAAACTCAAAATCTAAAAATAAAGAGGCAGCAATGGAAGTATTAAAAGCTATATCTACAGAAGAGGGACAAAAAGCTTTATGGGAAAACAATCAAGGAGGATCTTCTTACTTAACTGGAACTTCATTTACTCTTCCAGAGGCCTTTAAGGGAGCTGAAAAAGCTATAAATGCAGGTCATATTTATTGTCCTTGGAATGAATGGGGAGATGCAGGATCAGCACATGTAGATTACGGTAAACAAATGCAAAACTACTTGCTTGGAAACCAAGATCTAAAAACAACTTTATCTAATGTAGATTCTGCTGCAAGTGAACTTATAAACAAATAAAATTAAATCTTTTGCTCATAATTCTAATTTATTTAGGGTTATGAGCAATTTTAAAAATTTGTCTAGTGTTTTAAAGGAGGATACTACATGGAATTAGTTAAAAAGAAAAGAAGAACACCAGGAACTTTAGGAAAATACTTTTATGTTTTTGTATTGCCAGCTTTAGCTATTTACTTAATATTTAGTATTGTACCATTTTTGTACACAATATTTTATAGTTTCACTAATTATACAGATATAAATCCTATTAATTTAAGTTTTGTTGGATTTCAAAATTACGCTAAGGTATTTTCAACACCAGTCATGATGATTGGTATTAAGAACTCAGTAATATATGCTATAGCTCTTACGGGGCTACAAACAGTTTTAGCATTACCGTTAGCTGTGTTATTAGATAAAAAATTAAAAAGCCGTAATTTATTAAGAGCTGTATTCTTCTTTCCAGCAGTATTCAGTTCATTAATAATAGGTTACTTATGGAATTTTATACTTTCATCATCAGATTATGGGTTAGTAAATAATATATTACATTCTTTAGGGTTAGACACTATAAATTTCTTCACAACAAATAAAGCTTTATTTTCTGTAATTTTTACTCAAGCTTGGCAATGGACAGGGTGGGCAATGGTTATATTCTTAGCTAATTTACAATCAATACCTAAAGAGTTATATGAAGCTGCAAGTATTGATGGAGCTGGAAGTTTGAAACAATTCTTTCATGTAACACTTCCATTAATGTGCCCATCAGTAAAAATAATCGTTGTTACAGGACTTATAGGTGGTATGAAAGTTTTCGATATTATATATTCAATGACTTCAGGAGGCCCAGGAAATGCTACTGAAACAGTTATGACTGTTATGATGAAAAAAGGTATTTCAGATGGATTCTATAGTACAGGAGCAGCATTTGGAGTATTATTCTTTATTATAGTTCTTGTAATAAGTGGAATAACAACAAAATTAATGGGGAAATGGAGTGAGTCTATATCATGATGAATAAATTAAAAAGTAGTGGAATTAAGAAAAAAGATAAAAAACTATGGGGATTAGAATTAGCAATGATTCTATTAGCTGCTATATGGTTTATACCAATTTATTATCTTATAGTAACAACTTTTAAATCTCCTCAAGAAGCGACAGCTAGTCCATTAGGAATTCCTAAGACTTGGGTTTTTGAAAATTATTCCAATGCGTGGAAACAAATGAGTTTTCCAAGAGCTTTTGGAAATACAGTTTTTATAACTGCTACAGCAGTTATATTGATTGTTGTTTTTGGATCTATGGCTGGATATGCCTTAGCTAGAACAAAAACTAAACTTGGAAATCGTATGTTTTTACTTTTCCTTGCAGGATTAATAGTTCCATTCCAAATGAATATAGTAAGTTTATATAAAATCGTAAAGAGTTTACATCTTATGAATAGTGCATTTGCTGTAATATTAGTAAACGTAGCTATAAATACACCTCAAGCAATATTTTTATTTAAAGAATTTATAGAAGCTACTATTCCAATGGAGTTAGAGGAAGCTGCAGATATTGATGGATGTGGAGTATTAAAAAAGTTTTTTAGAGTTATATTACCACTTTTAAAACCAGTTATTTCAACTGTAGTTATAATAGTAACTTTAAATGTTTGGAATGAATTCTTAACACCTTTATTATTCTTACAAAGTAGAGAAAATGGAGTTATTTTACAAGAGGTATCTAGAAATATAGGTCAATTCTCAACTGACTGGACAGCACTTTTCCCAATGTTAATGTTAGGAGTTGCACCTCTTATGGTATTCTATATATTTATGCAAAAATACATAATAGGTGGAGTTACAACAGGAGCTGTTAAAGGTTAAATGTCAAGGTGGTGATCTTATGAGAAATATTAGTATAGATAAAGATTTTGGAAGTATTATGGTAATTGTCCCTCACGAGGATGATGAATTGCTTATGACAGGAGGAATAATAAAAAATGCACTAGAAAGTGGACTTGATGTGAAGGTAGTGATGGCTACTAATGGAGATTATGCTTGTGAAGATTATTCTGTGGGAAGGGCAAGAATTAGTGAAAGCATAGAAGGGTTAGAGCTTTTAGGGTTACAAAGTGAAAATTTAATAGTACTTGGATATGCTGATACTGGAATGCCTAAAGAAAAAAGCTTTTTATGGAATCTATATGAAGAAAAGGATGAAAATAAAATTTTAGAGTCTAGTTGTTCAAATGAAACTTATTCTTTAGAAAATCATAAAGAATATCACTTTAAAAGTTTTAATGAACATAGTAAATATACTAGGAAGAATTTTCATGATGATTTATCAGCAGTAATAGAAAAATACATGCCAGAAAATATTTTTACAACCTCTGAGTTTGATATCCATGGAGATCATAGTGGTTTATATTATTTTGTAGTTGAAATACTAAAAGAAATTAGGAAAAAAAATAATTATGCACCTAACTTATATAGTGGAATAGTACACTCTTGTGATGGGGATGAAAATTGGCCTATTATTACGGATGAAATTAGCGAATTTACATGTCCAAAACTTTTAGAAGAAACTTCAAACTTAAAATGGAGTGAAGCATTAAGTTTTATTGTACCTAAAGAAATGCAATTTAATAACAGTAAAGAAAATTTAAAGAGAGAAGCAATTTCTAAACATAGGACAGCATTGAAACCAGATGCCATTGAGTTTTTATATTCTTTTGTAAAAAAGAATGAGATTTTTTGGGAAATAAAGTGGTGAGGAGAGAGTAATATGGAAGATTATAGAGAGCCTATTTATAAAATAGAGCCTTGGAATATAACAGAAGAAGAATTTCTTTTAAAAAATAATTATAGAAATGAAACAACATTTTCATTGGCTAATGGATATATAGGTACTAGAGGCACCTTTGAAGAGGCATATGATTTTGATGTTGAAACAGGATTAGAGGGAAACTTTGTCAATGGCTTTTATGAAAGTGAGTATATAAAGTATGGAGAATGGAATTTTGGTTTTCCTACAGAAAGTCAATCACTTTTAAATCTTCCAAATGCTAAAATAATAAAGCTATTTATAGAAGATGAAGAATTCAGTATGCTTACAGGTCAAATAGAAGAGTATAATAGAGTTTTACATATGAAAGAAGGAAGGATAACTCGAGATCTTATATGGATATCACCGAAGGGTAAAAAAATAAAAATTAGCATAAGTAGATTTGTTAGTTTTAATAATAAAAATTTAATGGAAATACGTTACAAAGTTACTCCTTTAAATTTTAGTGGGAATCTAAAATTTATCTCTGCTATTGATGCAGGGGTAGAAAATCATACAAGAAAAACTAATCCTTTAGTTGATTATGGTCCTTTTGGTAAAAGGCTTTTAAAGGATTATATAGATTCTATAAAAGATGAACTTTATTATGAGGGAACAACATTAAATAGTGAACTTACAATAGCTTGTGGATCAGTAAACAAAATATCAGCAGAAAACTTTATAAGAAAGAATTTTAAAAATTGTGAGGTTTGTGAGGTATCTTATGAATTTACTGCCAAGGAAAATGAAGAAATCATATTAGATAAGTTTATTGCATATACCACATCTTTAGATATGAATGAGGAAAAGCTAAATGGCTTTATAAAAACTATTTTAAGTGATGCTAAGAAAAAAGGATATACAGAAGCTGAGAGAGAGCAAAAGCAATATGTTGAAGAATTTTGGAGAACAGCTGATGTAGTTATTGAAGGGGATAATGCACTTCAACAGGGAATCAGATTTAATCTTTTTCATCTTATGCAATCAGCTGGTAGAGATGGTAAAACTGGAATGGGAGCTAAAGGGTTAAGTGGAGAAGGATATGAAGGACATTATTTTTGGGATACAGAAATGTATGTACTTCCTGTATTTGTATATACTAAGCCAGATTTAGCTAAGAAATTACTAGATTATAGATATTTTACCTTAGATAAAGCTAGGGAGAGAGCAAGGATATTAGGACATGATAAAGGAGCATTATATCCATGGAGAACAATTAATGGAGAGGAAGCATCAACATATTTTCCTTTAGGAACGGCTCAATATCATATAAATGCAGATATAGCATATGCATTTAAACTTTACGTAGATGTTAATGATGATTTTGACTATTTAAAGGATAAAGCAGCTGAAGTTTTATGTGAAACTGCAAGGGTTTGGGCTGATGTAGGATCATTTTCTGAGTATGTTGGAGATAAATATTGTATTTGTGCTGTAACTGGACCAGATGAGTATAATGCTATAGTTGATAATAATTTTTATACTAATCTTATGGCGCGTGAAAACCTTAGAGATGCAATATGGGCATTAAATAAGATTAAAGAAAAGGACCAATTAGCTTATGATAGTCTAGTTAAAAAGATTGATTTAAAAGATGAAGAAGTAGAATATTGGAAAAAAATAATTGAAAACATGTATTTTCCTTATGATGAGAAAAGAGGGATATATCCTTTAGATGATGGCTTTATGAAGAGAAAGCCTTGGGATGATTCAAAAATATCTCCAGAAAAGAGACATCTTCTTTATGAAAATTATCATCCTCTATTTATATTTAGACAAAGGATGTCAAAGCAAGCTGATTCAATTTTAGCAATGTATCTCCATAGTAATTTTTTCACTATAGATGAATTAAGAAGAAACTATGATTTTTATCAAGAAGTAACATTACATCATTCCTCTTTATCAACTTGTATATTTGGTATTTTAGCTAGCCAAATTGGATATGATGATGAGGCTTATAAGTATTTTTCACAGTCAGCAAGAATGGATTTAGATGATTATCACAATAATTTTTATGCAGGAATTCATGCTGCAAATATGGCAGGAACTTGGCAGGCAATTGTAAATGGTTTTGCAGGACTTAGAACTAATAAAGGAATTTTAGAATTAAATCCTACAATACCAAAGTCGTGGAAATCATATAGTTTTAAAGTTTTCTACAAGAAGAATCTATTAGAAATAAAAATTTCTAAGGATGAGATTCAAATGAAATTAGTAGAGGGAGATAATTTAGAATTATATATATATGGAGTCAAGGTGTATCTTGAAAATTTAGAAGAGATAATACAAATACCAGTTAAATTATAGTTTAGTTGGTTAGAAATAATATTTTTAATTTGCTCTGATTAAATTGATTATTAATAAGATAAAAGGGAGAGTGTTTTATGGATAATGGATATAAAGCTATCTTTTTTGATTGGGATGGTACTGCTGTAACTTCTAGGACAGCACCAGTAGATGGGATAGTTTCGAGAATGAAGGTTTTGCTTAATAAGGGGATAAAACTAGCAATAATTAGTGGAACTACTATTGAAAATATTGCTGGTGGAAGATTACAAGATTATTTTACTGAAAAAGAATTAGAAAATTTATTTTTAGGATTAGGTAGAGGAGCATATAACTATAAATTTAATAAAAATAAAAATTTAGAGTTATTCAATAATATGATACCAGAAAAATCAGTTTTTTTGGATGTACATAAAGCTTGTTTTGATATTCATATGAAGCTTTTAGAAGACTATGATTATAAGACAGATATAGTTTTTAGTAGACCTAATTATTGCAAAATAGATCTTATGGTTGATAGTAATAGAGGAGAGCAACTATTTCTTCAAGAAAATGAGGTTAATATATTAAAAGAAAATTTGATTAAGCATGGATTTAATGGAGGGGTTTTAGGACTTATTAAAATCGCTGAAGAAATAGGGAGGAAATATGGGTTAGATTTAGTGGTAACAACAGATGCCAAATACTTAGAAGTTGGAGTTTCTAGTAAAAGTGATAATGTAAATACAATTTTAACGTATTTTAAAGATGAATTTGGGATATTGCCAGAAGAATGTAGTTTTTGGGGTGATGAATATATAGGAATTGATGAGGGCTTGTATGGTAGTGATAGTTTTATGATTACTGATTCATCAAAAAGTGGAGAGTTCTTTGATGTTTCTAATTTAAAAGGAAAAAGACCAGAAGAAGTAATAATTTTATCAGGGGGCGTTGAGAGATTCTTGGAATTTTTAAGTTCACAAGAAAATTTATAAATTTTAGAATTGGACTAGTTAATAGCAACTTATTCCTATAGAATAAAAATAAAATTTTAAAAAGTGTTTTATTAAAAAATTAAGTTTGATCTATATATTAATTAAAAGAGGGAGTTTTATTTCAAATAAAGCTCTCTCTTTTATTATTAGTATTTTATAAATATCTTTGTAAGTATTTAATGTTGAAAGTCAGAATATTTAATTTTTATAAGTTTCTAACTTTTCTATGACCACAAGCTGGACATTTGAAAACAAGTTTATTTTCTGAATCATAGTCGTAAGCAAAAGGATTTTCATCCATTTCTTCTCCACAGATTTCGCAGATTTCTTTTATTTTAATATTCTTACTATTTTGTGCATTATTTCTTTTCAATTTAAATTCTCCTTTTAAATATAAAGTTTAAAATTATATAGTTAAATTAATCTATATAAAAACAATACATCTTTTTTATTTTTACTTCAATTGTAATATTTTTTATAAAATATATAAGAAATATTGTGGAAAAAATATCAATATATATAATTAAATGTATATATGAAGTGAAGGAGAGAGAATCCATGATAATTAAAAGATTAAGGGCGTATTTAAAAAAGAACAAAGTATCTATTTTATCAGTATTATTATTAGCATGTATGTTCTTTGGTATTTGCAAAAGTACAAAGATATATTCATATGAAAAAAGATTGGAGGAACAATTTAAGTACAGTATTAGTCAATTTGCGTATGCAACTTTAAATTCCAATGGAGAAGAAAGGAACGAGGAGATTTACGCTAATATGAAAGCTTGTAAGGAGGTTGTTGGTCTTTGGGATGGAAGAGGGTATTACACTTAGAATGAAATAACTTTGTTAAGAGCTTTTTGTAATTTAGATTATTATTGGAAAGTAGAGCGTGAAAGAATAGATTTGTTATTGTCTAATAGTGATTTTGGATGGCTTATATATGATATATCCATGAATTTAGAGAATATTAATTACATTAAAGATTTTATTGATTTAATAAATGGAGATGTTAAACCAAAAATTTGATTATTTTCATAAATAAAAATTATGTTATTGATTTCAGAAAAAACTGGTAAAGTTTTACTGTTTGTGTTATTATATAAAATATAATAATAAAATGTTAACAAAAGTTATTTTATTTTTAGGTTTTAAGATTTTACTAAAAATGAAAGCATGTATCAAAAGTTATTTTGATATACGCCAAGCAAAATAGAAATTTTAAAATATTAATAAGCTATAAAACTTAACATATGACTGAAGATTAAATATATTTAAAGAAATAATATTTCTTGACGAAGGAGAACAGCAATGGGAATTACGACATATAAGACAAAGAATGGAAATTTTATAATTGATTCTAAAAAACTAAATGAAAAAGTTACTGAAATTTATAAAACTTATGGATTTAATCTTAATTTATATGAATTTGAAGATGACATAGATAAGGTTTTTTATCTTAGATATGCAGTTATGAAACTTAAGGAAGAAATATCTGGAATAAAAAGTAAATCTCAAAAGCAAAAACTAGCTGAAAATTGGTACGATATGATGTCAGAAAAATTTGGTGATAACTGGGATAAAGAAAATGCTTGGTGTAAGTATATTTCAGAGAAATACATATTAGTAGAAATTACTCCTAAGGGTAAAAAAGTTCCAGAATCTTATTATGATACAAAGATAGAGGCTATTATGGAGTTCTTAAAAATGGGAGCTTGTGATGACATTAAGGTTTTTAGAGGTACAGTTGTATGTAAAGATATTTTGGGGGAAGAAGTTTTAATTTCCTTTAGAAAAAAAGATGATTATGTATTTCCTCCATTTCGTAAAGGATTTTAAATGTTATAAATAGATAGCGTTTTAAAATAAGCTTATAGGGTTTAATAAAATATTAAACTCAATAAGCTTATTTTTATTCTTGTAATTAACGCTATGAATTATTTATTAATAAATTATTAATAACATTAATTATAATTTATGAAATAGTAAAATTTATGTTTTTAAAAAAATTAATATATAAATGTGTTTGATAATTAAAGTAATACTGCCTTTTAAATGGGTTTAATAAAATTTATTCACAAAAAATTAATAAAAAGAATGCTTTTAAAAAATTAACTAATAATGTATAATCTATTAAAATATAAATAAAGTGTTAAGTGATATTAAAAGATTAAGGGATTAATGAAATAATTAATTTCATTGGTTTTTTATATAAAGCTTAAAATTTTTTATAATATAAATATTTAGTAGGGGCAACTAAGTATTTATTATAAAAATCTATAAATAACATAAAAAAAGGGGGACAATTTAATGAAAGAACAGAAAAAACATATGAAAAGGTTTTTATCCTCAACACTAAATGGATTGGTGGTATTAGCTCTTATAATACCTAATAGTGTAGGAACTAATGTAATGGCAGAGGAAGTCAATAATGGGACAAGTTCAACAGTAAGAAATTTAGAGAATATTGCTAGGGATGAGCTTTATTTTAAGTATCAAAATCCAAATGAAGTAGTAAGAGTTATAGTTGAACTTGAAAAGCCAGCAGCTATAGAGGAAGCTAAGGCTGAAGGTGAGAAAAAACCATCTGAAGCAAAAATTCAAGAAGTAAAAGAAGAACAAAAAGATGCTAAAGATGAAGCAGAAGAAATTACAGGAGAAAAGATAAATAAAAGCTTTGGAACTTTAATAAATGGATTCAGTATTGATACAAAAGTTAAAGATATAGATGAATTAAAGAAGATTGATGGTGTAAAAAGTGTAAAAGTTGTAAAGACTTACTATCCAGCTATGAATTCTGCTAAAGATTTGACACAAGCAGTAGAGGTTTGGAAAGAGTTAGGATTGAAAGGTGAAGGAATGGTTGTTTCTATTATAGATTCAGGAATAGATCCAACTCATAGAGATATGAGAATAACAGATTCATCAAAAGTTAAGCTTAAAAAAGAAAATTTAAAAGATGGACCAGGAAAATATTTTACAGAAAAAGTTCCATATGGATATAATTTTGCTGATGAAAATGAAAATATTATAGATACAAATCCAAAAGTAGATATGCATGGAATGCATGTAGCAGGAATAGTTGCTGCAAATGGAAGTGATGAAGAGGTTGCTAAAAATGAGGCGATAAAAGGAGTTGCGCCAGAAGCACAATTATTAGCTATGAAAGTTTTTTCAAATAATCCAAATAGACAAGGAGCTGCTGAGGATGATATAGTAGCAGCTATTGAAGAATCTGTTAATCAAGGAGCAGATATAATAAATATGAGCTTAGGATCTTCAGCTGGATTTCAAAAAGAAGATGATCCAGAACAAATAGCCGTTAAAAAGGCTGTAGATGCTGGGGTAGTAGTGGTTGTTGCTGCTGGGAATTCACAATATTCAACAGCTCCATACAAGGTTCCAGATATAAAGGATACTGGTTTAGTAGGAGCTCCTGGAACAGCAAATGATGCACTTACAGTAGCGAACTATCATAATAGTAAGATGCTATTACCAACAATAAAATTTGAAGGTAATGGTGAGACAGTTAATATACCATTTATGTTATCAGGAGAAGAAAATAATCTTAATTTAGATAAAGAATTTGATTTAGTAGATTGTGGACTTGGAAGAATAAAAGATTTAAAAGGAAAAGATTTAAAGGGAAAAGTTGCATTAATAAAAAGAGGAGAATTATCTTTTGGAGATAAAATTTTAAATGCACAGGCATATGGTGCTAAAGGTGTAATAATATACAATGTAAATGGTGATGAGTCATTTATAAATATGGCAACAGATTCAAAGGTTAAAATCCCATCAGTATTTGTTAAAAATTCAGATGGAGAAAAATTCAAAAAGGCTATTAATAGTAGTTTAAAGATAAAATTTACAAACAATAAAATATTAGTTGCAAGTAGTAATGCAGGTGATTTTGTTGAATCATCATCATGGGGACCTACTCCAAGCTTAGATTTTAAACCACAAATATCTGCACCAGGAGGAAATATATATTCAACTATAAATGATAATAAATATGGTATTAAGACGGGTACATCAATGGCAGCACCACATGTTGCTGGAGGAGAAGCATTAATAGTTGAAGGGATTAAAAAAGAAAATCCAAATCTAAAAGGAAGAGATTTAGTAGAATTAGCAAAAAATACGGCAATAAGTACTTCAAAAATAGAGATGGATAAAAATAATCCTAATATACCTTATTCACCTAGAAGACAAGGAGCAGGATTAATTCAAATAGAGGAAGCTCTTAAAAATAAGGTTGTAGTATTAGATGAAAATAATAATTCTACTGTGGCATTAAAGCAAATAGGAAATGAGAAAGAATTTACATTAACATTAAAAAATTATGGAGATAAACAAGCTGAGTATGATGTTGAAAATTTAGGTGGAGTTTTAACAGAAACTAGTGATACTTTAAACACTATGTCTCATGATGTGAAGATTGAGGGAGCAAAGGTTTTTTTTGATAAAAATAAAGTTATTGTTCCAGCTAATGGGACAGAAACTTTAAAAGTAAAACTAACAATCCCTAAATCTGTTTCAGAGGATAGATTTGTTGAAGGATTTATTAAATTTATAGGAAAGGATGTACCATCATTATCAGTTCCTTTCATGGGATATTATGGAGATTGGGGAAAAGATCAAATAATAGAAGCTATGAATTGGGACAATGAAAATAAAAAGTTCATAGTTCCATCAGAAGTATTAACAAATTTAAATGGATCAATTGGGTATAGATTAGGTTTAGGAGATAAGGATAAGGATAGAAAGTTTAAAGTAGATCCTAACAAGATAGCTATATCACCAAATGGAGATGGGAATGGTGATATTATAGCACCGTATTTATATTATTTAAGAAATTCTAGAGTTACTGAATTAGAGTTATTAGATAAAGATAAAAAATCTTTAGGAGTTATAGGACATGAAGATTATATAAGAAAAGAAGAATATAGTAACCCAAGTGGAAGTGGAAAATCTCCAAACTTATTCAAAAACTTAGTTTGGGATGGAAAGCTATATAATTCAAGTACAGGAGAAAAGGAAGTTGTACCAGAAGGTCAATATTATTTAAATATAAAGTCAAAAGTTGATTATGATAATGCTAAATATCAAGATTTAATTGTTCCAGTACAGGTTGATCTTACTGAACCTAATATTGAAATAATTTCAGGAGAAAAAGTATCAAGTAATAAAGATGATAGTGAAGTAGATTATAAATTAGAATGGACTGCTAAGGACAATATTGCTATTGTACCAGACATAGCTACGATATATGTAAACGGTAAAATTGTACGAGCTAATATAAGTGAGGATAAGGGCGTTTATAGTTGTGATATAAAGTTAAAAAATAATGATTTAAATCAAGTTAAAGTAGCTATGAACGATACCGCATTTAATTTAGGTGAAGTATCTAAAAATATAAAGGTTGAATCTTCAAATTCATTAATAAAATTTGATGGTAACTTTGGAACTTCAACTTTAAGCGTTGATAATTCTTTAGAATATTTAGTAAAAGGAGTAGTATTAGGTCCAGTAAAAGAGTTTAAGTTAAATAATGAAGAGGTTAAGGTAAATGAAGATGGAACTTTTGTACATAAAGTTGCTTTAAAAGAAGGAATGAACAAAGTTAATATTTATGCGAAAGATGAAAATGGAAAAGTATTATATAATTATGCTAGTAATATATTATGTGATACTAAAGCACCTATAATAAACTTATCATCTCCAAGGGTAGAATCAGATGGTATAGTTATAACTAATGAAGATAAAATAAATATAAAAGGTACTGTTGAGGATAATACATTTGGATATAAGTTCTATAAAAATGACACTATTCAGTTAGACGTTGAAGATAGAGATAAACCAGGGAATAATAGTACAAGAAGAGAGTTTTCATATGAAGTGCCTGTAAAAGATGAAGATGTTATAGTATTAAAGGCAGTTGATGTATTAGGTCATCAAACTTTTAGAAAACTTACTATTAAGGTTGATAAAGATGCTCCAGAAGTAACAATTGGAGGAATATCAGATAAAGGAATATACAATAAGGATGTAACTCCAAAGGTAGTTTCTAATGAAGATGCTCAAATTAGTTACTTATTAAATGGAAAAGATTATGATGGAAAAACGCCTATTTCAGAGGATGGAGACTATGAGTTAATTGTAAAGGCTACAGATAAAGCTGGAAATAAAACAGAAGTAAAAACTAATTTTACTATAGACAAAATACCAGCCAATATTTCTTTTAATAACATTGAAGAAGAAAAAGTATATAACAAAGAAATTATTCCTGAAATAGCTAGTAATGAAGAAGCTACTTTAAAATATACTTTAAACGGAAAAGAATATGATGGTAAGTCTAGCATAAAAGAAGATGGTGATTATGTTTTAAATGTACAAGCAATAGATAAAGCTGGAAATTTATCAAACAAAGAAGTTAAATTTTATTTAGATAGAACACCTGCGAATATATTTGTAAGTGGAATTGAAGATGGTAAAGTTTATAATGAATCTGTTACTCCAATAATTGAAACTGATGATAAAGAAGCTAATTTAAAATATACTTTAAATGGAAAAGAATATGATGGAAAATCAAGAATAGAGGAAGAGGGTAAGTATATTTTAAATGTTAAAGCTTTAGATAAAGCAGGAAATCCATCAGAAAAAGTTGTTAATTTTGCTATAGACAGAAGTGCCTTAAAAAATTCAGAAAATGATTATCCAAATAAAAATAAGAAATATAATGAGCCTATTGATGAAGAAATAGTACAAAAGCCTGAAGCTAAAACGGATTCACCAGAGGAATTAAAGGATAATAAGCTTAAAGAAAAGAATAAAGTTAGTAAAGAAAATAAATCTAATGAGGAGAGCTTAGCTAAAGATGAAACTCTTCTTAAGAAAGAAGGATTACTACCAACAACAGGACAAGTTCTTGGTGGATCTATACTATCTTTAGTAGGAGCTGTTATGACTGGGATTGGAGCTGTTTTCTTAAAAAGAAAAAATAAAAATAAGGAAGAATAGTTAATAAAAAATATTAAAATCAATTATAGATTTTTAGTATAGTTTAATGGAGTGTATTTAAAAGTATAAATAAAGATAAAGAGTTTTCTTATAGGATAGACAAATAAATTTGTTCATACTTAGGAAGGCTCTTTATTTTCTTACTAATAAATATTAGTAGCTTATAGAAAATATTTACATAGACAGCTAATAGGAGTATAATAAAAGTGTAAAGAGGAGATATATTACAACAAAATAAGGTTTAAATATACAAGCTTAAAATCGGTTGATTTAAAAATGTAAACGTTTATTAGATCTTGGGTTTTTAATCTTGATTTTTATTAACAGTGACTTAATTCTCCTTTCGTAAGATATAGCTTGGATTAAAATTTATATATTCTTATGACTTTGTATACTAACATGATTGATTTTAAGGTAATTTATTATTATTAAAAAGGGGTGGTGTACTATGTTACACAAAGGTAATGAAAGAATAAAAATAACTTTTAATGAACACTTTTTAAGTAGAATAGATTTTATGAGAGCTGTTGTTAGATACTTGATTAAAAATGATATGGATTGTAAAGTAATAGATTTTTATCATTTAATAGTTGATGATAAAAAATATTATCTAAGAGATCAAAATTTAACACCTGAAGGTGCAAAGTGTATTCAAAACGCGATTTTGATTCCTGTGGATGAGTAAAATTTAAGATTTGTGTATAAATTAAAAAGATTAGGAGTTTTAAAAGTAATTCTCTTAATCTTTTTAATTTTTATCTAATTTAGCTAAATATTAATTTAGATATATGTAAGCAAATATAGTAGTTTTGAATAGAATATGTTTTGAGTTTATAGATAAAAAACTAGTTTGAATTGAAATAACCAAGAGATTATTGGAAGGAGATCTCTTGGTTATTATAATAATTATAACTAAATTGAATAATTATAATTAGAAGGCGTATTTAATTTATTTAAAACCTAGTAATAATCCAACTTGATAAACAAGTGTTGATAAAACTAGAGCAATCACAAATGTATATACAGCTGAGAATATAGTCCATTTCATAGAGTTAGTTTCTCTTTTTATTGCTCCTAAGGCTGCTAAACAAGGTGTGTATAAAAGAGTCATAACTAAGAATGAGACCGCTGAAAGTGGAGTAAATACCTGTTGAATTACATTTATTAAGGCTTCTCCTTCTTCAATTCCAGCATAAACCATACCCATTGTTGCAACTACTGATTCTTTAGCTAATATACCAGTTATTAATGATACACCAGCTTGCCATGTTCCATATCCAGCTAGTACAAATAATGGAGCAACAAAGCTACCAATCATACCTAAGATAGAGTGTTCACTATTTGGTTCAACTCCTAATGGTAATACTGATAGAGCCCAAAGAACTATCATCATTGGGAATATAATCATTCCAGCTTTCTTGAAGAAAGCACCTGCTTTTTCCCACATTAGTAGGAATACATTTTTTATAGATGGCATTCTATAAGCAGGAAGTTCCATTACAAAATATGAAGATTCACCTTTAAATAAAGTTTTACTAAATATTTTTCCACTTATTAAGGCAACTATAATACCTAGAACATATAAGCTAAATAATACTAAACCTTGATGAGTAGGGAAAAATGCTTCAACAAATACAGCATATATAGGCATTCTAGCACCACAAGATATAAATGGATTAATAAGTATAGCTATCATTCTGTCCTTTTTGTTTTCTAAGGTTCTAGTAGACATTATTCCAGGAACATTACATCCAACTGAAACTATCATAGATACAAAGGTTTTTCCATGTAATCCTAAAGCTCTCATAAGTCTATCCATAACATAAGCAGCTCTTGCCATATAACCACTATCTTCTAAAAGTCCTAATAAGAAGTACATAACCATGATTAGTGGTAAGAAAGAAAGAACAGCACCTACACCACCAAATAGTCCATCATTTATGAATCCTACTATTAATTCAGGAGCACCCATATTAGCAAGCCAGTCAGAAACAATTACACCTACTTTAGCTATAAGATCTCCAAACCATTCCTGAATTCCAGCACCAATAATAAAGGTTAATTCATATAAGCAATACATAATAAGTGCGAAAATTGGAATTCCTAAATATTTATTTGTAACTATTTTATCTATTTTTTCAGTAGTTGTTACCTGTTTTTTACTAGGTTTTTTTATTACATCTTCAGTAATTGATGATATAAAAGAATATCTTTTATCAACAATACACATATCAGCTTCAAAGCCTATATTGTTTTCTATTATCTTATTACTTTCTTCAAGCTTAGCAAATATACTTGAAATATTTAATTGTTTAATTTTATCTTTTATATATTGATCATTTTCTAAAAGTTTTAAAGCTATCCAATTAACAGGAAATTCTAATTTATTTTTATACCTTTCTAGGCAAGAGGAAAGGTTTTTAATTTCATTTTCAATATCTTTACCATAATTTATACTAATAAGTTTTTCATTTTTCTTTGTATTAATAGAAGTTTCTATTAATTCTTCTATTCCTCTATTTTTTAAAGCTGATGTTTTTATAATAGGAACACCTAATTTTTTAGAAAGTTTATTTGTATCAATTTCTATATTTAAAGCTTCAGCTTGGTCAATCATATTAAGAGCAATAACCACATTTGCTCCCATTTCTATAAGCTGAGTAGTAAGGTAAAGATTTCTTTCTAAATTAGTTGCATCAACAACATTTATAACTACATCAGGTTTATCTTTTAATATATAATTTCTAGCAACAATCTCATCTTCTGAGTACGCTCCTAAGCTATAAGTTCCTGGTAAATCAATTACTTTATAGCTTTCACCTTTAAATTTTAAAGTACCTTCTTTTTTTTCTACTGTAACACCGGGCCAGTTTCCTATATGTTGTCTAGATTTAGTAAGTAAGTTAAAAAGGCTTGTTTTACCACAGTTAGGATTACCAGCTAATGCAATAGTTAACATTAATTTTCCCCCTTAATAAAGTTTTAAATTTAATAAAATACCGAATACCAACCATGAACGGCTAAAGAAAAGTCTTTCATATAAAACATTTATATATTAATAAATAAATTAAAATATAATAATATTCATTATCGATTAAAAGTAAAAATATATTGCTTTTAGATTTCTTTAACAAATATCTTGTTTGCTAAAGTTTTATCTAAAGCAAGACGCGATCCACTTATACTGATTATTAGGCCTGTAGTATCATTTTTAATTACATCTATAATATTCCCATTTGAAATTCCTATTTCCATAAGTCTTTTTCCTAGGGAATCATCAATAAGCATTTTTTCTATCTTAATAGAACTACCTTCTTTAGTGAAAGACATAGGTATCATAAAAAAGTTCCTCCTTAAATACATTAAGTATTAAACTAAAATGCTTTTAGCTTCATTTTTTCTTAGAGTTAACTTATATCCTCTTACAATTACTTCAATAGGGTCACCAAGAGGAGCCTTACCTGTGATTTCCAAAGTAACTCCAGGAGTAATTCCCATATCTAATAATTTTCTTTTTACAATACTATCTTTTTCAATTCCTTTAACAATAAGTTTTTCACCTACTTGTTTTCTTTCTAAAGTATCCATTTTGTATATTCCTCCTAATTATAAAAATCTTAACTTTATCTAATTAAAATTATTTTTGTAAAACTAGTAATCCTTTTTCAGTTATTTCCCAGCCAGAAATGGAGTTCAAACTTTTAGAGCAACCACATCCGCAAGAAGAGCATTGATCTTGAGAACATCCAGATAAAGATATTTTTTTAATATAGCCTTTTTGCTCTAGTTGTTCTTTATAAATCTCAACCATTGTTTCACTTATATTAAGTTCTTTAGCAATAGTAGAGGATGAGAATTCATTTGAATTTTTCATTATTTTTAAAATAGCTTTTAACATTTTGTCACCTCTTTACATATCTAAGAAACAAATGATAATCAATATCAATTGTTATTATAAGGAATTTGATAATTAATTTCAATTGATTTTTATATAGAATACTTCTATTAGAGTAAAATAACTCATTTAGAAATTGATTTACTAGTAAAATACTGGTATTAACTTCAATTTCTATTTTAAAAGAATAAAATACAAAATTAAGTTATTAGATAATAAATATAGAAGTTGGTAGTTTATTAGTTTAAAAGTTTTAAATATATTTTATTTGAAATGAAAATAAAAAAAGTGAGAAATATATTCTCACATAATTAGTAAAATAAATTAATTGAAAAATTAGTTTTGAAATGAGGTTACTAAAATAGCAATATAAGTTTATACATAATTTTTATTAAAGTGAATTTGATGTTTAAGTAAATTTGGATGGAATTTAAATAAAGGAGATGTGGATAGTAAAAAAGTTTCTATATAAAATCATACTGTAAAAAAGTAATGAGATGTTTATGTATAAACCTATATAATTATCTATATGTAATTTTTAGGTTTTTGTGAATGTAACTGTATCAAAATATTGAGTCATTAAAAATATAATTTGAATAATTAATAAAATGTATAGGTTTAATTATATTAAGAAATAATATCCATGAAAGGATTTATTTTTTTATGAATACAATAATTTAATTTTTATATTAATTATACTAAACAAAATTTAAAGGAGGAATTAAATTGGAAAATTCATTAATGTTTTGTTATCAATGTGAGCAAACAGTTGGGGGAAAGGGATGTACTAAAAGAGGGGTTTGTGGTAAGACTCCAGAAATAGCAAATCTTCAGGATTTATTAATTTATCAATTGAAGGGGATATCATGTTATGCAAAGAAAATCATTGACAAAGGAGGAGATATTGATCAAGAAGTGGTGAAGTTTGTAGAAAATGGGCTATTTACAACCTTAACCAATGTAAACTTTGATCCAGAAGTTCATATTAATCTTTTGAAAAAATCTCAAAAGATAAAAGAAAAACTTAGAAAGACTGCTCCAAAAGGAGAATATCCAGAGCACGCTACATATAATTTAAGTGAGAGTAAAGATGAGATGTTAAAAGATGCTATTAAAGCTGGAATAATGTATGATGATAGCTTAGATCAGGATATAAGATCTTTAAGATCAACAATTTTATACGGATTAAAAGGAATAGCAGCATATGGACATCAAGCTAGATTTATTAATTTTGTAGACAAGGAAGTAGATAATTTTTATTTTAAAGCTTTAGAAGCCACCACTAATGATAAACTAAGTTTAGAAGAGTTAATAGAATTAACTATGAAAACTGGAAATATAGCTATTGCAGTAATGAAGTTATTAGATTATGCTAATACAAATAAATATAAAAATCCAACTCCTCATAAGGTAAATGTAACTTTAAAAAAAGGACCTTTTATAATAGTATCAGGACATGATTTAAGAGATTTAGAAATGCTTTTAGAGCAGAGTGAAGGAAAAGGAATAAATATATATACACATGGTGAGATGTTACCAGCTCATGGGTATGATGGATTAAAAAAATATAAGCATTTGGTTGGGAATTTTGGATCTGCATGGCAAAACCAACAGAAGGAATTTGATGACATTCCAGGATGTATTTTAATGACAACAAATTGTCTAATGCAACCAAGGGAAAGTTATAAGGATAGAATATATAGTACTAGTGTAGTTGGTTGGGAAGGAATAAAACATATAAAAGCCGATGAATATGGAAATAAAGATTTTTCAGAGATTATAAACAAGGCACTTGAACTTGGTGGATATGATAAGGATGAAGAAGATAAAGAAATTTTAGTTGGATTTGGACATCAGGCTACTTTAAGCAATGCAGAAAAAATAGTTTCTGCAGTTAATGATGGAAAGATAAAACATTTCTTTGTAATAGGAGGATGTGATGGAGCAAGAGCTGGAAGAAGTTATTATACAGACTTTGCAAAATTAGTACCTAAGGATTGTATAATTTTAACTTTGGCTTGTGGAAAATATAGATTTAATAAATTAGAGTTTGGGGAGGTTGCAGGATTACCAAGATTATTAGATATAGGACAATGTAATGACTTGTATTCAGCAGTTAAAATAGCAACAGCCTTAGCTGATGCTTTTGATACTAATGTAAATTCATTGCCTCTTAGCATAATACTTTCATGGTATGAACAAAAAGCCGTGGCTGATTTATTGGCACTATTAGCTCTTGGGATAAGAGGAATATATTTAGGACCATCATTACCTGCTTTTTTATCACCAAATGTACTTCAATATTTAGTAGATAACTTTGATATTAAGCCAATAAGTACTCCAGATGAAGACCTTAAAAGTTGTTTAAGACAAAATTTATAATAAAATATTAAGAAGTTATATCGAAAAGGAATAAATTGGTTTTATTAATTTATATAAAAAAATTTGATATGGCTTCTTAGTTATAATAGCAAAAGAAGTTCAAAAGGAATTATTAAGATAAGCAAATAGCTTTATGTAAAATTAATACTAGTTTAAAGTAAACATTAAAAAATAAGAGAAAGAATTAACTTTCTCTTATTAAGAGTGATTTTAAAAAGCAAGACCTAAGTCAAATTTGTAGGTTTATGCTTTTTATTTTGATTAAGATTTAGATTAGTTTAAAGGAGATTTTAGGGGATAATATTATAGGGGTCTTTAGTTTATTACATGTATACTTTTGTTATTTTGCTTTAAGTAATTTTTAGATACTATATTAATAGAATTACTTAAATATAATGTTCTTTAGTTCCTTTTTATTTAAATAGTTTATTCTATTATAAACTCTATGTAATTATGTAAAATGGATTGAATCCATAATTTAGCTTATAAAATAAATGTGTAGCTAATTTTCAAAAAAAAATTAGAGGAGAGTATTATAGCTACACATTTAATTAACTATAGTTTGTAGTTGTGTTATTTTAAATATCTATATAAATTTTAAATATTTATATAAAATGGACACTATTTTGAAAGTTAGCTATTGATAAAATATAAATTATTTGATTTTAAAATTTAAAATATATAATTTTTATATCTTCATTAAAAATTATAGACATAGTTTTAGATTCCTATACAATTTAGATGAAATAATTTAAAAATTTATAAAGTATTTATTAGGAGTTTAGTTTTTTATTAATAAGGTCTTTCCATCTTAGAAAAAAATATTAGTGTCAGCAAAACTATTGTTTTTCCAAAAGAGTTCATAGTATTAAAATGTTTTTTTACAGGGATGACTTATTTCAAAAATATAGTTTATACAATCATAGAACATATTCCAAAATAAGTTTAAATCCTTAAAGCTTTCAATTTCATAGATTTTAATATTCACAATTAAATATGTAAAGTTTACAATTAAATATAAACTTTAGCATTAATCCTCCTTTCAAATTATAAATTTAGATATATTAAATAAAATAAATCAATTAAAAAGTAGGGTTCTCTTAAAATAGAAGGAGATTTTAAAATGAGAACCCTTAATAAGTATGAGTTTTAAATTATATATTTATATATATGATTTTCTATGATTAGATATTAATCCGAGGATTAACTTTAATAAATTTTAATTGGCGTGATTTACTTTCAAGAGCCAGAATCAGCTGAGGGATTAGCTAAACAAACTAGAAGATTTTTAATACCAGTTGTAATATTTTTGCTTATAGTTATTTTTCTTAGTATAAAAATAATTAGATTTTTGGGAGTAAGAGATTTTATAAACATTTTAGGAATTATTTTAATATTATTTAGTATATTACTACATGAATATTTCTCAAAAAAATGCAGATGTTGAAATGTGCTATTCTATTAAGTAAAGATTAGCTTTAGTTACGTCTAATACAGCTAGAACAAAGAAAAGATTCATATTTTTGAACGTTTTCTAAAATGTGATATTTGAGTTTTTTACACCTTATAATATGGAATTTTATACTAATTGATATAGAGTTTATCTCAGGAAATTTATTTGCATTTTGATTTATAAGTTTAGTAATAGGCGTTGGAGATTTTATGAATGTTTATAATACGATAAAGCTGCTTCCTAAAGGTGCTATAACTCAAATTTCTGAATTAAATTCTTATTGGTTTTTTAAAGAAAAATAAATCAAACATATATAAAATAAATTTAGGTATATATAAATTGAGAAAAATTTCAATATAAAAAAGCAAGTGATTTTACTTGCTTTTTTTATTATTTTTTAGAGAAAAAATAATAAAAAAAATGATATAATAAGTTAAAGTTTTATTTTACTTGATGGATAAAAATTAGAATTAGGAGGAATTCAAGATGAATTTTTTTAATAAAAATGAAGAAGAAAAGAGTGCTGTAGAAGTTGCTGTAAATGAAGAAGGGAATGTAGAAAATGTTACTTTTGATAAAAATGACGCTGTAGCATATGGTTTTGATTTAGAAGCTGAATTAGAAGAGTCTGAAAAAAATAAAGAAAATAATGAAGTGGATGACCAAGGAGAACTTTTAAATCCAATACCTACACCAATTAAACAAGGCGAAAATATGTTAGACTATGTTGTTACTCTTTCAGATGAACAAAAAATTAAGTTGAATGAGCTTATACAAGCGAATGATTTTTCAGGAGTAAGTAGATTGCTTTCAGAGCATAAAAGGATAATTTCAACTCCTAAAGAGTTATTTAATATAGTTTTAAACTTTAATGATAGCAAAATAATTCCTTTTAAATCTGCCATTGTACTAGCATTAGATGAAATAGATGCATTTAATGTTTTAGCAAGGAAATATCCTATAATAAAGGAACTTGAAAGAAATAAAATATCAATAAAGAGAATTAATAGGGTTCAACAATCACAAGTTATTTTTATAGATGGAGAAATGAAACTATCTTAATTTAATATTGGAATTTTTAATAGTATTTTATTACGATTATATATTAGGTTATAATATATAAATTTTATTAAAATATAAAAGAGATTTTATGATTATATTTAAATCATAAAGTCTCTTTTAATTTATCTTAAAAAATATTGAATTTTTAAATAAAATTTTAATATAGATCCTTTATTGTATAATTACATCCAAGCTATGTTAGCTTCTTTTCTTGGTACAGTTCTTTTATATTTAACTTTAGGATAACCAATAACCATACAGTTTACTAATGATTCATTCTCTTTTAGACCTAAGAATTCATTTATTTTAGGATTTACTTCAGATGCTCTTTGTAAAAATCCACTAAAATATGTTCCAAGTCCTAAAGCATTAGTCATAAGCTCCATATTAGATGCGGCAAGAGAAGCATTTACAGTAGATTCTGATTTAATAATTATAAGCACAGGAGCTTTAAAGAATAGTTTATCTTCACCATTTGGATCTTCTAAGAAATCATTATACATTTTAATCCACATATAACAATATCTTTTTATATTTTCAGGAGTAGTTGCTTTATTTAATAAGTTTTCACCTAGAGATTTTAATGTTTCAACTACTATTTTTCTAAGCTCTTGAATTTTATCTTTTACAACCACATAAGAAACATTTTGCATATTACTACCTGTTTGAGTAAATCTTCCCGCTTCTATTATTTTTTTTAGCTTTTCATCTTCAACATCTTTGTTTTGGAAAAGTCTTGTACTTCTTCTGAATTTAATAAAATTTAAGAGCTTATCTGGATCGATATCAAAGCTTTCTTTATTATATTCTTGAATTTTACTCATATCATAATCTAAATCAGAAACAGCTTCCTTAGGACAAATAGCAATACAGTGTCCACATTCTATACAACTTTTATTTTTTATATGGGCTTTACCATCTATTATTTCTATGTCACTAACTATACAATCTTGAATGCAAAGAGTACAACCTATACATTTGCTAGTATCTACTTTCATCATAATAAATCAACCTACCTATCTAACAATTATATATTTAATTAAAATTATAGTAATAATTAAATATTAAGACAAGTACGCAATATTTGTTTAGTTACTTACAAAAAGTTAAGTGTTAAAGTTAAGTTTATTAGTTCTAATATTATATAATTTATAGTGCATTTAAATTATATAAGCTTGAGAGAACGAGAAATTATTTGTTAAATGTTTTATAAAATAAGAAATAAAATGGGCTATTAAGAAATATTATTATGTGATATTATTAAGCAGTAAAATAAATTTTGGGACCGGTGCTATATGAAAAAACATAATAAAAGTAATATTAATGAAAAGTATATAGAACACGCTTTAAATGTTTTAAGTGGTAAATGGAAACTAAAAGTTTTGTGGGAAGTTTATAGTTATGATAGTATAAGGTTTAATCAATTACAGAAGAATGTTGAGGGAATATCTAGTCTTATGCTAACAAGAGTTTTAAAGGATCTTATAGATAATAAACTTTTGGTAAGAACTCAATTTAATGAAGTACCTCCACATGTTGAATATTCTTTAACTGATCTAGGAAAAAGTTTATGTCCTATAATAAGGCTTCTAGAGGGGTTTGGTAAAAGTATATTACAATAAAATATAATAGCAAAATTAACATTTACTTAAAATAGAGTTTAAAATTAAAGTTTAAAATAATAGTTTTAATATTCAGATTAGGTATGAATATTAAAACTGTTTATTTTTTTATTTAATTTTAATCTTTAAAGTTTATTTATTAAATATAAATTAAATAATCAATAAAATATGGATAAAATGCAACTAAATATATGAAATTTAATATAAAGATATTTAAAATAATTAAATAATAGTTTGAAAGAAGGGGAAATATTGGAATTAAGCAATATAAAAGAAATTTTTAAAAAGGCATTACCACCAACTATTTTATCAATTGTCTTACTTGTGATAAATTTAAGCTTTTTTGGATATATTAATATAATTGTTGCAACTTATATGACTTTGACATTTATAAGAATGAGAACATACTTAATAATTGAAAGTAATATTTTAAAGCCATTATTTTTACACTTAGCTATAGGTCTATTTGCATCTGTTGCAAGTATGAGTGGCATTTTAGAGATGTTAATAAATTTTTTTGGGATAATAATACTGGTTTATTTACTTACAGATGAATATAATCCAGATAGTTATTTTCCTTACTTAATGGCTTTCATTTTTCTTCAAATGTTTCCAGTAAAGTTTAATCAAATTCCTAACAGGATTTTAGGGATTTTTATATCATACATAATAGTTTATTTAGCTCTAATGATTACATCACCTAAAGGAGAAGATAATAAAATTCAGCAACTAATAAAAAGTGGATTTGAAAATATTTATTTTCAATTTAAACATCTTTATTATGATGATATAGATAAAGTTAAAAGTGAACAAATAGAGCTTTTTGATATCTGTAGGGAGCTTAATAGATTTGTCTACTTGGGTGGAAGAAGAAAGTATTATCAAGTTATAGTTTCATTTCAACATATAAATAACCTTATACACGATTTAAAAAGTTCAAAGGAAATAATTGAGGAAAATAAAAAGGAATTTAAAAAATTTTATAAGCTATTTAAATATCTTGAAAATAATTTTAATGATTATAAGTTATGTGCCGAGAAATTAGAGAAATTTGAAAAAGAATTTAAATTTCATAATAAAAATTTTACTTTTTATACAAGTTTAGTTTTAAGGTATTTATCAGAATCTATAGAGCATTTGAATTATCATAGATTTAACTTAAGGAAGTTTTTAAACTTTAAAAATAATAAGGACTATTTTCAAGTTTATAGTAAATATAATTTTAAACTTAATGAATTTAAACTTAGATTTGCTATAAGAATGTCAATTATAGTAACATTAGCTTTCCTTGTAATTAGAATATTTTCATTACCAAAAGGGTCTTGGTTACCAATGACAATTTTTATTTTAGCTCTTCCGTTTTATGAAGATAGTAAAGCAAGAGTTTATGCTAGGTTTAGAGGAACTATTTTAGGAGTTATACTAGCATTTTTATTATTTTCTGTTTTTAAAGGATCAACCATGCATTTTGTTATAATTTTAGTTACAACATTTTTAATGTATGCTTTTAAAGATTATGCAACAATGAGTATATACGTAACTTGCTATGCTTTAGCTATAACTACCATATCTATGAATAATGGGGAAGCAGTTATATTAAGATTAGTATATACAGGAATTGCAGCTATAGTAGTACTATTTGCTAATAAATTTATTTTGCCTAATAAAAATAATGTTGAACTTATAAATATGGTGAAAAAATTGATTGATTTAGATGTAGTTATGGTCAGTAAAGTAAGAGAAGCACTAGGAAGAAAATTTGATGAAATGGAGTTAAGAAGAATTATTTATTCCTCATATTTAATTAGTGGTAGAATACAAATGCATACAAATCATAGTGATAAAAAAGAAGATAAATATATTAAGAACTTTATGCTTTCAAATAGTGAATTTACCACTTCAATTATAAACTATGCAGTTGTTTTAAGTAATTCAAATAAAGAAGATTTAGATTATGAGTACATAAATGAAGGTATAAACTTAATTGAAAAGAAATTAACAAGTTTTAAAGACGAGCTTTTTTATAACTCTCAATGTATAGGAAAGTCCTGTGAAAACATTCAATTAATAAAGCATCAGGATAATTACAAGAATTATTGTTTAATTAAATGTGTAGATAGAGTTTATAATATTGAAAAGAATTTAAATGCATTAAAGAGAATAATAATAAATTAAAATAATCACTAATAAAATAATAATAATTTTAATATTCAACTTGAAAAATCTTTTGTTTTAATATTAAAAATAAAATTAACTTTTTGGATAATTTCAACATATTTAATTATTTATATTCATATATAAATAATAGTTGCCTAAATTATATCTTTAGGTAAAATTGAAGGAGGAGTAGAGATGGATTTAAATTTAAGATTCAATTATAAAGAAATTTATGGTGATTTGGATTCTAATATAAACGAAGTTAAAGAGAAAAATGAAAGTATAGATGCTTTTTGTTTTAATTGTGAAAAAGGCTTTAGTGTAAATGATGGAGGATATTTCATTATAGATGAGCCTTATTGCTCTTTAGAGTGTGTTATAGAGGCAATAATAAAAGAAATAAATACTGAGTTAATGATTAAAAGGATAAATAAAGAAAATATTGACTTAAAATATTTATATAATAGTTCAGTTAACAAAAATTTACTTCACTTGAAAAATCATTATAATTTAGACTCTGCTCAAAAGGAAAGAATAATAGAATTTACCAAAGAAAAAGGAGAATTATATTTAGTAGAATTTTTAGAAAAAGTCTTATATGATGATTAAAATTTTAAACAATGTATGTAAGATATTAGTATAAAATAGTGGACAAGTTTTATCTAACAAGGAAGAGTTTCTTATAAGAGTTAATAGTAAAAGATTGCATTTAGCTCTTGATTATAATACTTCTAATGAGATATAATTTAATATTTTGAATGTAGCCTAAATAAGTTTTAATTTTGGTGTCAGAGATATTGACACCAAAATGCATTTCTTTAGTTTTTGTACAAATTATAAAAGAAAATATATTAAGTATATTGGAAAGCTAAACATTTATGTGTAGCTTATAGAGTGTTGACAAAGGCGATATTCTTTAATAAGGATAGTTTATCTATCCTTATTTTTTTATATATTTATTTAATGTATGATGACTAAAAATTACCTGATTGTTTAAACCAATATAAGTTGATAAAATCAAATTAACTTAATGAATTATGATTTTAAGTTTAAAAGCAATTTTATTATAAATAGTTTGGAGGCAGAGAAAAGAATAAATATGAATATATTACAATAGAATTTGGAGAAGGTTAGAAAACATTTCTAGTTACTTAGATAAAAAAGTTGCTTTAATAGGAAAGTCAGATAAGATATATGGTGGAATATGTATAAACGTAGGATGTATTCCTACAAAAAAATCTTAGTATATAAAGCAAAATGTCCTTATATAAAGAATTAAATACATTTAATTCCAATAAGTTGAAGAAAATTAAAGGAGGTGTAGTTTTAATAGATATAGATAGAAAACTAAGTACTGAAAAATTAAAACTTAAGTGGAGTAGAATTTGTAATTATGTTAGAAATTGAAAATAAGGAGGGATATGTATTTGGACTTAGATGTTTTTATCAAGAGTTTAGTAAGGCGAACTTCCAGTTTTACTAGAGAACAAGGTAAAAAGTTAATTAAGGAATCATATGTTAAAGATGTTAAAGGCAAGAGTATAGAGGGGATTTATCATATTTATGGAAGTGTATTAAATGATGATAAAAACTGGTATTATAATACACACATAAAAATAAATATGAAAAATAGTGATATTATAGGAATTAATTGTAGTTGTGAAACATTTAAAGAGAATAGTAAGCATATAAAAAATTATGTGTGTAAACACATTTCTGCAACTAATGATGTTTTTTATTCATTAGCAAAGAAGAAGATGCAAAATAATAAATTAAAAAGTAATAATAGTTCTGAATTAGTTAAAGATAAAAATGAGGAATATAAAGGGAAAGAAAAAAGATTTTTATCCTTAGATATAAATATTAAGCATATGGTGAAAAATGGAATTAATTTATTTAACTGTGAATTTAGAATTGGTGTAGGAAATTTAAATTTAATACTTGATTTAAAAGATTTTTTATATAAAAATAGCTTGAAAAAGTCTTTGAAATTTAATGATAGATTTACTTATAATCCATTAAGAGATGAATTTTTAGAAGAAGATAAAAAAGTGTTTCAATTTGTAGCAAGTCATAAAGAAATTATTAATGGAAAATATTTAAGACTTAAACAAAATAATCTAAAGAATTTTCTAAAATTAATTGATGAAAATAAGAAAATAAATTTTAATTTCAACTCAATTAATTATGAGGTTAAGGTGAAAAAGGAAAATGTTCCAGTGGCATTGACTTTAAAGGAAGGTAAAGAAGGATTTATATTAAGTCATCATAAGAAGTTTCCTGTTATTTTAAATAACTCAGGAGATGTGATGTTTTTTGATAGAAATTTATATCTTCCAAGGAAGAGGCAGTTAGAATACTATATTCCAATTCATAAATTTTTTCTTAAAAATAATATAATTATATATAAGAAGAGTTTAGAGAATCTAAGAAAACTATTAGAAGAACTGAAGAATATAAGTAAGAATATAGTTCTAGATGAAAATGTTAGAGTTTTTAAAGAAAAACTTATGAAAACAACCTTTACTTTATATAAAAATAATGGGGAAATTTATTGTAATGTAAAAATTGATTATTGTGGATACATAATTGATTTAATAAGAGATGAGAAAGACAATAATTTTTTAAGAGATCTAAAAAATGAGAAGTATATAGAATTTCAACTTGAAAGATTTAAGTTCATAAAGAGAGATGAAGATTTTTGTTTTATAGGAAATGAAGATGAAATGTATGAACTTTTCTCTAAGGGAATTAAAAGGCTAAAGGGCTTTGGAGAGGTTTTATTATCTGAAGAATTGATTGAGTTTAAGGTTTTAGATTCGTCACTTATTTCGTCAGAACTTATAGAATTAGACAATTTTTATAAGCTTAAGTTTGACTTTGGAGATTTTGAATTAGGAGAACTTAGAGAAAGTATAGAGGCTATGAAAAAGGGAGATATTTTTTATAGAACTAAGAAGGTTTATTTAGATTTAGAAGACACTGGTATAGTAAACTTTTTAAATCTTTTAGAGGATTTAGGATTAGAAAATATAAAAGCTAATGAAGTTTATATAGATAAGAGTAAGGTTTTATATATTCAAGAAAAATTAAAAGATAGAAATCTTTCCTTTATAAAGGGTGGAAATGTTCTTCAAGAAATAGTTAGAAAGCTTCTAAATAAAGACTTTAAGAGAAAGCTTGTTCCAAAGGCTTTAAATGCAGAACTTAGACCTTATCAAAAAGAGGGATTTAAATGGATTAATGAAATTACTGATTTGGGTTTTGGTGGAGTTTTAGCAGATGATATGGGACTTGGTAAAACCCTTCAAATAATAGCCTTTTTATTATCTCAGAAAAAAAGCAAAAGCATAGTAGTTGTTCCAACTTCAGTTATATATAACTGGATGGATGAGTTTAAAAAGTTTGCTCCAAGCATAAGAGTTGGATTAGTCCATGGTAGTAAATCTAAGAGAGATAAGGTTTTAAATGATTTTAAAAGGAGCCGCGGTATTAAGATAGAAGATGCTAATTTTAAAAAAAAGTCCTATGAAAAATATGATATTTTATTAACTACATATGGAACTTTAAAGAATGACGAAAAAGCCTATGAAAACTTAAGTTTTGATTATTGTATAATAGATGAGGCTCAGAACATAAAGAATCCATTAGCACAAGCAACTTTATCTGTTAAAAATATTAAATCAAGATGCAATATTGCCTTAACTGGAACTCCTATAGAAAATAATTTGATGGAACTTTGGTCAATATTTGATTTTGTTATGCCTGGATATTTATTTACTAAAGAGAGATTTAGAGAAAGATTTATTTTAGATGAAAGCAATTTAAGTGAATTAAAGTCATTAATAACACCTTTTATTTTAAGAAGACTTAAGGAAGATGTTTTAGGTGAACTTCCAGAAAAACTTGAGAAAAAATATTTAGTAGAGATGAAAGGAAAACAAAAACAGTTATATAGTTCATATGTAAAGGCAATAAAATCTCAATTAAATGAAAATAAAAGTTTTGAAAAGAGTGAAAGAAATAAAATTAATTTATTTGCTTATTTGACAAAATTAAGAGAAATTTGTCTAGATCCTTCAATAGTTATACCAAATTATAATGGAGGAAGTAGTAAACTTACTGTGGTAAAAGAAATTGTAAAAGGTGCTAGTGAATCGGGAAAGAAGATTTTATTATTTTCTCAATTTACTTCAGTATTACAAAAAATAGAAGAAGAATTTAGAAAAGAAGAGATTTCTTATTTGTACTTAGATGGAGGAATTTCTGCTAAGGAGAGAGTTGAGAGAGTTAAAAAATTCAATGAGGATAGTAATATTAAGGTGTTTTTAATATCTTTAAAGGCTGGAGGAGTTGGACTAAATTTAACTTCTGCTAGCATTGTTATACATTTTGATCCTTGGTGGAATCCAGCTATAGAAGACCAAGCAACAGATAGAGCACATAGATTTGGACAAGAAAATAAGGTTGAAGTTATAAAGTTAGTTGCAAAGGATACTATTGAAGAAAAAATAGTGTTAATGCAGGAAGATAAAAGAGAACTTATTCAAAGCTTAATGGATGGAAAAACTATGGATGGTAATGGATTAAAAGGTCTTACGGAAGAGGAAATTATTAAATTATTTAAGTAAGGATTTAATAAAAGAAAAAAGCTAAGATGTTTAAAAATCTTAGCTTTTTCTAATCTTACTATTATCTTTAGTTGGTGGCAAATCAAGTTAGAGAGTTTAAATAAATAAGACTAAAAATCTTATTTATACATAAAAATCATCCAAATTATTTTTAAAGTAAAGAAGGTTGTTTACTCTAAAAATACAATATAAAAACAGGCTAACAGAAAATTCGAAAAGTTTATAGTATAACCATACGTTCCTAAAGTATGTTATTAAATTTTAAATATACTATAATTATATTATAAACTACTATTTGAAATAGATAAACTAATTTTTAAAATTTGGTTAAAATAAATATTTTTACTAAAGAAAAAAGTATAATTTTATCTTATGAAGAAATTATTATTTAGGAAATTCTAAGGAATTTATAGGTAATATAATTTAAATAGTAATATTATTAAAGTTATAGTTGAATATAAAAAGGGGAATTTTATGAAATTAGAAAGAAAAAACAGTAGGATAATATTTTTTATATTTGGAGTTGTTTTTGTTTTAAACTCCTTAAGTCCAGTCATTGAATTATTGTATATTAAAGCTAAAGGAGAAAGTACAGAGGCAAAAATAGTTGCATATGATTTTATTCAAAGACGTAGCAGAAACGGAAAAGGTAGTTCTTACAAGTGTGTTCCTATAATTGAATTTTTTGATGGAAAGGAAAATTTACAAGTTCCTGTAACAATGAATTCTTTAAGTGAAGAATTGGATATAATAGGATTAAATGTTAAGGTTAGCTACTTGAAAAATACTCCATCTAAAGTAATAATAGATGATAAATTATTTTGGTTATATGAGATATCTAATTCTTTAGTATTTGTTGGTTCTTTTTTATTAATAGTTATGCTAAGTCAAATGTCTGTAGAAACATATAGGGGAAGAGAGTTAACCTTTGATGTTCCTACAAAGAATAAGATAATATTTTTAATTTCAGGATTGCCAGGAGTTATAGGGACATTTCTTAGTTTTTACTATGGCTTTATTACATTAAAATATAATGGGTTAGGTTTTACTTCGGGAACCTTAATATTATCTTTATTGATAATAGGAGTATACCTATTTGGAATAGTTAATTTTGTTAAAAGAAAAAATAATTATTGGGGTTAGATTTTATTATAAATTCTTTGAATAGTTAATTTACAATTAATTAACTTGACTTTTTAGGGACTGACAAATTATGTTGGTTCCTTTCAATTTTACATATTTTTTCTGGTATGTTAGTTTTGAAAATTATTCATTAATACTGTTATAATTAATTGGATTAATTTAAAGCTAATATAAATAATAATTTGATTTTAGGAAGGAATGTTTATAATTACTAATGAGAATAAATAAGCTTTTTAGCAATTTTGGAATATGCTCTAGAAAAGAAACTAATAAAATTATTAGAGAGGGAAGAGTTATTGTTAATGGTAAGCCATGTATTGAGGGGCAATGGGTTGAATTAAGTGATGAAATACTTTTAGATGGAAAAACATTAGTTCCAAGGGAAAAGATTTATATAGCACTTAACAAGCCTGTAGGAATTGTATGTACTGCAGCAGAAGAAGTTAAGAATAATATAATAAATTATTTAGGCATAGATGATTATGTTTTTCCAATAGGAAGGCTAGACAAGGATTCGCAAGGATTAATAATTTTAACTAATGATGGGGATTTAGCAAATGAAGTTTTAGCAGCAGAAAATAACCATGAAAAGGAATATATAGTAACCTTAGATCAACCATTCTATGATGATTTTATTGAAAAGATGGAGCAGGGTGTTGAAATATTAGGACAAGAAACAAAACCTTGTAAAGTTAAAAGAATAAATGAAAATACTTATTCAATAATATTAACTCAAGGGTTAAATAGACAAATAAGAAGAATGAGCAAAGTTTTTGGATTTAATGTAGTTAAGTTAGAGAGAATTAGAATTCTTAATATAAATCTTGAAGACATAGAATATGGAAAGTGGAGATATATAAATAGGGAGGAAATTGAGATTTTAGAAAAACTTATAAAGTAGTTAAGGGGATAACAATGGAATACGATAATAAAGTAAAAGTATGGTTTACAAAGTTTGTGGTAATTTTAGTATCTATAGTAATTTTTTATTCAATTATATCTGATTTATATAAAATTAGTTATCTGGAATTTAAAGGAGTAGAAACAACAGGAAAGTTAATAACTTTTGATGAAAAGATTAATTCTGGAAAATATAAATCCAAATCATATATTCCAATTGTAAGAATAAAGGTTGATGGGCAAGAGATTGATGTTCCTGCAAATTTAAATAAAATTGATAAAGATTTAGTTGACTTTGTTGGAGATGAAGTGAAAGTTAAATATTCTTCAGAAGATTATAATCTTTTAATTATAAATGATAAAAAATATCTATTAAATATAATTAATTACAATATGTTAGGATTTCAAATTTTAATAATTGCTTTATTAGGTGTTTGTATGAAGGCTACTTGTGGAGAAGATGGTAAAATGAAGTGGATTATTGGAAAGAAAAATCCAGTTTTTAATTTGTTGTTTTGGACACCAGGCTTAGTATTTTCATTTTTATGGATTTATTATCAAATAATATTAGGAAAGTATGCATTAGAACAGTTCGATTTCATAGGTGCATTAAGTGCAGTTATGTTTTTATTAGTTTTTATTATTATTACAGCTAATTTTATTAAAAAAAATAAGAAGTTACATAAAGTTTTAATAAAATAATATAAAGATTAAGATAAACTATAGAAATATGTTTTTTAAAATGAAGGGAGTGTATAAAAAATAAGTTTTATTATTATATTTTGATACACTTCCTTTATTTTTTATTATATTAAGTAAAGATATTTTAAAAATTATGAGTTAAAATATCGTTAAATACTTTATTATGTTCTAAGTCTTTACTTAAAGCTTGAATTACATATATTATATTTTTTTCTGAAATTTCATTTTTGGATGAGATATTCCAAAGTATTAAATAGCTTTTTATTAGTTTATAAGTATTTATAAGCTTATCAATACTTTCATTTAAATTTCCATCTGTATTAAACGGGATTATATCCTTGAAAATTTGATTTACTAAGTAATTTTCAAATATATATGAGTATTGATTAAAGTAATTATCTAATGATTTTAAGTCGTATTTATGTATATTATCAAATAAATTTTGATTATTATTTAAATCTGATAACAAGATTTTTAACCTAGTACCAATGACTTTTCTTAAAAGATTTTTATTTAATATAATCTTAAAAAAGTTATTAGTAATACTAATTGGAGAAGCTATGTTAGAATCAATAAATTGAGTTATATGTGATGGATCTTCATTGATTTTTTCAAGTAAATCTTCAATTTCACAAAAGTTTTCTTCATTTTTTAGAGATTCTAGATTTTTATGAAAGGCTTTTAATATACTTAGTCTCTCTTCAATAGAAAAATTTCTGTTTTGTATAATATTTATTGATATAATTCTTATATCCCAAAAGTACTGAATTAAATTATCTGAATCTATAAAAGCTTCAGTATCTATTACTCTATGTATTTCTATAGAATCTTCATCAAGTTCTTCTTCTATTTCTATAAATTCCATTTTTTCTTTGTTTAAAAAAGCTTTAGAACAAATTTCTTGACAGGAAGGAAGTCCACTTTTCTCGTATATATCATCTATAATGTTAAAAACTCTCGGATATCTTCTGCAGGTTATAGATAAATTTTCTTCTCCACATTTATCATGGATTTCACAGAGTAAGTTTTCATTTAAAAATGGACATTTATTATTTTTTGTTATTTTCATAAATCCATAATTAAATGAATTATCTGAATCAGAGTTTTTTAGGTATTTTCCATTTATTAATTCTTTTAGCTTTCCTTTATCATTTTCATACTTCTTAAATGTATTTTCATCTATGTTAATATCCCAACCGGCACAACAGGTATCAGTGCAATTAGGACCTATGCATTTAAATGTCATCATATATTTTGGAATAAAAAAATTTGCTTTCAAAACAACACCATCTTTCGTGTAAAAATTATACTTCCTTAATATTTTATCATTTAGTTTTATAAATAGTTAGTAATTTTTTGAAAAAGTAAAATTTAGTAAGAATGCATTGACTTCCTGACGGTATTTGTGTTTGATATAATAATATGCTTTTAGAGCATAATGCTAAGTGTAATTTAATTAAAGAATTTATTTAAGATAAATAAGATGTAAAAAAACAGTCAACCTTTAAATCTTGGCTATTTTTATTTAAATAATTACTTTTAATTTTAAATAATATATATTTATAAACTATTTTTAGTTTTCTCAATACACTCTTTTTTTATAAGTTTAGAATTAGTAAGTAATTTTATACTTAAAATTTACAGATACTGTAGTTTAAAGTATCACAAAGTATGACTTAAATTAATAATAAGTGTATTAATTTATAAATATTATCCGTTAACTTATTGAATAAAATGTTAAGGGAGTTCTGAGAATATTTTAATTATACTAACGTTTTTGAAAATTTTAATAAGTAATTACTTATGCAAATTCTAAATAAAAAGTATATTTGTTATTTATGTTTAAAGATTATAATAAATATATAAAATAGTTGTTCATAATTGTACATTATTTAATAGGAGATTATAAATGGATAAATTAACAGTAGAAGAAAAACAAATATTAAAAGCTAAAGGTATATTAAACCAAAAGCAAGAAGAATTCTATGCTATAAGGTTTTTAAGTAAAGTTGGATATTTTAAAGCAGAAGAGATGATTGCTTTATCTGAGATTGCTAAAGAATATGGAAATGGAGAATTAAGTTTAACTAGTAGATTAACTATAGAAATACCTTATATAAAGGAAGAAGATATAGATAAAGTAGTAGAAATATCAAGAAAAAAAGGGCTTAGAATTGGTGGAGCAGGAAAAACTGTTAGAGCTGTTGTTTCATGTAAAGGGACTGTTTGTAAACATGGACTTGTTGATACAAGAAAAATTGCTGAATTATTTGAAGATAAGTTTTTAGGAAGAAAGGTTCCAGCAAAATTTAAAATTGGAGTTTTTGGATGTATAAATAGTTATGGCAAAGCCCAAAGTAATGACTTTGGTATTATACCAACTATTAATTCAGAAAGTAAGGAAGTAGAATTTTTAGTTTTTATAGGTGGAAGAGCTGGAAGAAAAGCTAGAAAGGCAGAGCCTATGAAGAGAAGATTCAAGGAAGAAGAACTATTTAAACTTTTAGAATGTACTATAGATTATTATAATGAGTTTGCTAATGAAAAAGAAAGACTAGCAGAGCTTATTGAAAGAATTAAAGTAGAAGAATTTGAAAAAAATATAATACATAGATTTAATGCTTAAACATTAATACATAGATTTTGAAAAGAGATGAGATATTTGATTGAAAAGAAAATAATTATTGAAAAGAATATTTATTTAGAAAAGTTTTTTGAACACAATAAAAAACATGAAGAATATATAAAAAATAGAATATATAAAGGTACATTAGATTTAATAAATAATAAACCTCATAAGATTAAGACGGTAAGAGGATATAAATATAAGAGTAAAACAATATATGAATATAAGATTCCCTTAGAACCTGGATTGGATTGTAGGGTAGCATATATTTTTGATAAAGAAGAGATAATTATATTTTTTATTTCGAATATAATTAGAAAAAGTGAATTTACAAAATTGGTTTCAAAACTAAAGTATGTAAAGAAAATATAAAAGGAGACATATATATATTGTTAAATGTAGAAGATTTTATAGATGTTGCTTTATACACATTAAAAAGAATAGAAATAAATGATAAAGTAAATTTTAAAACATTTAAAAAAGATAGACAAGTTGAAATAGAAAAAATAGATAATGGATTATTTAATGTAAGTGAAAGTGGGTTTGACAGAAAAGTATTTTTAAATCTTAATGAAAAGGAATTAAAGAGAACTTTGAAATATTTACAAAAGAAAGAGTTTCCTAAAAGTAATAAACTTTGGTATAAAATAATAAGAACAAAGAAATAAAAAATATGATTTAAATATTATATAAACTTTTTAGCTATTTTAAAATAGAATATATTGTGATTAATAATATTGAGGAAGAATTTACATGATTAATTCAAATGATAAAATAATTTTAGATTCTAAATTAGGAAATGTTATATCAAAAAATAGTAGAGATAAAGTTATTTTAATTGGATATTATTATCAAAGTGGTAGTAACTTTGGTGAAAACATTGAAATAGTTATAAATTCAGATAATGATAAAAAAAGTTTGGTTACTAAAGTTAACTATACAGGATATAATTTAGAACTTTTTTTAGGTGATTTTAATAAAGATGGATTAGATGAAATCATGTTAAGGGGAGCTTATGGAGGCTCAGGAGGATATGAAATAGCCAGTGTTTATAAGTATAAAAATGGTCAATTAGAGGAGATTTTTAGTCCAGAAATATTTGAAAATAAATATAGTTTTAAAGCTAAATATTTACCTGGGAATTTAGTAGAGGTTATTTCACCACAATTAGAAGAAAAATTTATCTTTTACATGAATAATAAACCTAAAACTTACTTAGACATGATTTACAAAGAAAATGGATGTGTAATGAATGACGTTATACCTGTAATTTTATCTATTAATGAAGTATTTCCAATAAAAACTGTCTATAGTCAAGAGAATTATTTATTTATAAGGCAGAAAGTTATTGGAGTTTCTAATTCTGATACAATTGGATATATTGAAAGTTTTGTTAGTTTAGATAATGATAATGTAATGATTCTTAACGCTGGAGCTTTTAATCTTGGAGAAAAATATAATAAAAACCTTAAAGAAGAAATTTTTGATAAAAGAGTAGAGGTTTATAAAGGAGAAAGAAACTATCCTCAGTGGAATGATAACTATTTTCAAGATGATAAATTAAAAAAACACTTTTCTATAGATTTAAGTGGAGTAAGGTGTATAAAAACTATGAATTCCTCATTTATAGATTTTTATAAAAATTATTTAGATGAGGAAATTTTATCAAATAAAGAATTAGATTTAAAATTAAACCCTAATATTATTGAAATGAGAAAAAAGAATACTAACCTTAGAAAAAGAAAAGAAGAGAATAATATTCCACTTGATATAGTAAATAAGTTCCCTGTTGAAACTGAATTTTTAACCTTAGAGAAGTTAGAAGAGAATAATCTTCTTAGAATAGTATCAGAGGAAAAAGAAAGTATATTAATTCCATATTTATTAGATAAAACTCCTTATTTAGCTTTATTAAATAAAGATTATGAATCCTATAAGCTAAAACATAATTTTAGAGGAGAAGGTTTTAATATAAAGGATTTGTTTATTGTAAATTTAGGAAAAGAAGTATTAGTATTTATAGGTTTTGAAATAGATAATAGACTAAATAAACTTCATATTTTAAAATTAAAAGATGAAAAATTAGTTAAGGCTTTTAATGAAAATGAGTATTATTATAGTAAGATATTTATAGAAACTTTAAATAATGATAAGGAGTCTGAACTTATTATTTGGATAAATGAAATAGAGGAAGCTTATAAAATAGAGATTTATTATATTAAAGAAAGTGGATTAAAGAAAACTAATAAATTGGATAAAGATTATTATGGAAAAGTAGTAGACTATTATAAAAATCTTATAGAGGATTATGGTGACAATAGTATATATTATTATTATTTAGCTTTAGCTTACGAAAAAATAAGAGAGTATAGAAAGGCTAGAGCTGTAATTGATGATGCATTAGAAGAAGAATTTCCATATCCATCAGTAGAGAAATTAAAGGAATTAAGAAAGAAATTAAAAAAATAGTTTAAGTATATATAATAACTATATCTAAGTGTTAGAATTTATTTAGGTATAGTTATTTTTATATTTCAAATAATTTATTTTATATATAAATTAAAAGATATTGATTATTATAAATGTTTATATTTATAATAGATAAAATTAAAAGTTATCAATAATTGATTTTTATGATAAAATTAAATCTTAATAGTATAATAAGTAAAGAAGGATGAAATTTATGAATTCAAATTTATTA
Source organism: Clostridium sp. (assembly GCF_029258205.1). Lineage (GTDB taxonomy): Bacteria > Bacillota > Clostridia > Clostridiales > Clostridiaceae > Sarcina. The sequence continues at coordinate 12,395 of NZ_JARHZJ010000044.1, read as the reverse complement.
GAGGTATTATTAGATAATATACCTTATTCAGTATGGTTAATAGGAATAGATAGTAGATTTATTTTTATAAATAAATACTACGCAGATACATTGAATCTAAAGAAAGAAGATGTAATTGGTAAGAGTCTACATGAACTTTTTAATAAAGAAATGGCAGATGAGTACATTGGAAATTATAAATTAGTAATTAAAGAAGGAAAACCAAAACTATTTTCAGGCTATGCAGAAAATTTAGGCTATCCTAAAGGGACTTTTTTAGAATGTTACTTAGCACCTATAAAAGAAAATGGAGAAATAAAGTATTTTATAGGAATTCTTCAGAATCAAAGTGAAAGGAAGAAATATGAAGAAGAACTTATAAATCAAAAGGAACTTTTAAATACTATTGTGGAATCTATACCAGATGGAGTTTATCATAAAGATAAAGATGGGAAATATTTAAAATGTAATGATACATTAATTAATGAATATTATAAAAAAGATAGAGAAGAAATATTGGGACAAGATATAAGTAAAATTTATAAAGACATTTGTAATAAAAATAATTTATTTAAAGAAAAAAATATGGTTGATAATTTAATAGCTCAAGACAATCTTGTTATTAGTACTAATAACAAGATAAAGGAAAAAATACAGTTAAAAGTTAATGGGAAAATAAAGTATATAGAATCTATTAAGGTGCCAGTTAAGAATAAGAATGGAGATACTACAGGTATTGTAGGAATAATTAGAGATATAACTGAGAATGTTATGCTAGAAAATAGATTGAAAAAAATGAGTTATAGAGATAAACTTACAGGACTTTATAATAGAGCTTATTTTGATGAAAAGCTTAAAGAATTAAATAATGAGGAATTTTTTCCATTAAGTTTTGTAATGGGAGATTTAAATGGACTTAAAGTAATAAATGATGCTATTGGACATTTAGAGGGAGATAAGATTTTAAAAGAGATTTCAAAAGTAATAAAAAAATCCTGTAGAAAAGATGATCTTATATTTAGATGGGGAGGAGATGAATTTTGTATTCTTTTGCCTAAAACAACAGAGGAAGAAGCAGAAGTTATATGTAATAGAATAAGAAAAAATTGCAAACTTGCTGATAAAACTATAATACCTTTAAGTATAGCTCTTGGAGTATCTAGTAAAACGGAAATAAATAAATCAATAGACTCAGTATTAGCAGAAGCGGAAGATAAGGTTTATAGGGAAAAGCTGGTGAATGAAAAATACATAAAAAATAATATAGTAGATACATTGAATAAAGAACTTTTCTTAAGACATGAGGATATTAAAGAGCATATAAATAGGGTTGAAGAGTATGCCTTAGAACTAGGGAAAAAGATGAATTTATCAGAAAATGAACTAAAAGATTTGAAAATGTTGGCCAAAATTTATGATATAGGAGAAGTAGGCATTCCATATGAAATACTATCTAAGAAAGGTAAATTAACAAAGGAAGAGTATGAAATAATAAAAACTCATGCTGAAAAAGGATATAGAATAGCTATGTTTAGCTCAGAGTTAAAAAAAATAGCAGGATGTATACTAGCTCACCATGAAAGATATGATGGTAACGGTTATCCTTTAGGACTAAAAGGTGATGATATACCTCTACTTGCTAGAATTATAAATGTAGTAGATTCTTATGATGCTATGACAAACAAAAGGCTGTATAAGGAAAAACTTAGTATTGAGGAAGCTAAAAAGGAACTTAAAAAGAACTCTGGAACTCAATTTGATCCTAGGATTGTAGATGAATTTTTAGAGTTAAAAAGAATTTAAATATAGTTTATAATTTTGTAAGATTGTTTTAGTTTATTTAAAGAAAAAGATATGAAAAAGCTTATTGATATTCTTATAAATAAAAAAATTATTTAGTAATTTCATCAGGTTATTATGATGAAAAAGTTGCAAGAAGAAAAATAAGAAAGTATATTTATTAAATCTATTATTTTAATAAATATAAATAAGGAAAAAGCAAACTAGGAAATAAAATCTAGTTTGCTTTTTTTATAAAAATTTAGATGATTTTATATATTATGTAAATGTGTACAAAAGGTTAATAGAATGATATAATTGAAATGTAATTATTTGGTTTTGTTTTATATTTAATGACTAGGGGTGAGGATATGGTTTTTACAATTAATGCTTATAAAATACCTTTAGAGTCAGTTTATAGACTGAAGAAAAATAATAATTGGGAGCCACAAGAACACTTTTTAACTATTAACTTTGAAAAGGATATGATATTTAACACACATGAAGAAGCTGAAAAATGGCTTGATGATAACAATATTCTTTTTATAAATGATGAAAAGGTTAATTTTTCAGAATTTAACTTAAGTTATCATGGTGTTGATAATTTTAATATTGAAATAGTAGTACATAGAAAAACAAAGCCTAATATTTTTACTGAAAAAGATGTAAGGAAAGTTTTGAATGAAGGGGATGATAGATATAATAATTCATTAATAATAGACTTTAAAGGTAATTTAAAGTTAATACAAAGCAATCCTGAAGAAATAATATATCATTCTAATTATGCCGTTAGTAATGAGGTTTATAATAGTGGAAATGGATTTGTGGGAAGAGAATTTAGTGATTTGTATATTAAATATATCTATTTAAACTTGTTAGATAATTGGGTTTTACATTTAGAATCAGGAAGAAGTATTTATGTAACTTGTTATGAAGATAACATTGATGAAAAAAATACAATTTATAAAATAAATAAATTGTTATCTGATTTGAATTTATTATAAATAAATGAGATGTAAATTTTAGTTGTTTTTAGTATAAAAGTAGTTTGAGATGTAAGAGGAGTGAGTAAATTGAAAATAACCACATTAGTAGAAAATACAAAAATATCAGATCAATATGAAAATAAACATGGATTATCATTTCATATAGCAACGGAAAAACATAATATACTTTTTGACTTAGGGCCAAAAAGCACGTTTTTAGGAAATGCAAAGAAGTTAAATATAAATTTAGCAGATGTTGATATTGTAGTAATATCTCATGGACATAATGATCATGGTGGTGGATTAGAAGAGTTTTTAAAAATAAATGATAAAGCTAAGATATATATACACAAGGATGCTTTTAATGAGTATTATAGCATAGCAGGAATTGTCAAAAAGTATATAGGATTAGACAAAGAATTAAAGTCAAATTCAAGAATAATATTGACAGAAGGAGATATGAAAATAGATGATGAGTTATATTTATTTTCAGTGGTAGAAAATAGGTATAAAATATCTAAATTTAATAAAGTACTTTATAAAAGAGTTAATGGTATGTACTTAGAAGATGACTTTGTCCATGAACAAAATCTTATAATAACAGAAAATAATAAGAATATATTAATGGGTGGGTGTGCTCATAATGATATAAGAAATATAATTGACAAAGCAGAAGTCATAATAGGAAAAGATTTAGACTATGTTATAAGTGGTTTTCATATTTTTAATCCTAGTACTGGCATAAGTGAAAGTGATTTATTTATAAATGCTTTAGGAGATAATTTAAGTGAAAGAAATACTAAGTTTTACACTTGTCACTGTACAGGAATGAGAGCATTTAAAATGTTAGAAAAAAAATTACAAGATAAGATAGAATATATTTCTACTGGACAGATTTTAAATATATAAAATACATGGGACTATATTGAAATAATGTATAAGTTTAAAGCTTAAATTTTGATATAGTTCTTTATGATTTTATTGAACAATATATTTGAAAAAATATTAATATAGAATGGAGGGTATAAAATGGAATTGGATTTTTTTAGAATAATTGCTACTTTATTAAACATAGGTATATTAGCTTTAATTATATATATAGTAGTTAAAATAGCAATAAAAATGATAAACTTATTTAATAGATTAGAGAGGATAGAAAATAAGTTGGATGAAATTTCAGAAACTTTAAAAGAAAAATAATTATATCAATAGTGTTTATAACAGATTTTACTGAATGAGAAGAAAGTTTAGATATTAAATCATATCTAGTTTTATGCTGGACAATCATTAGTAAAACTTTATTTTAGTAGATTTCTTACTTAATATACGATTTATTTCTAAATGTATAAACTCTTGACGACTTTAAATAGAGTCAGGATACTCTAAAATGATATTATCAAGTGTTTTCTTAAAATTCTTAACTTAGTACATTTTTTATTTCTAAGAATCTCGGTGGGTAAATAACAAGTATTTCAACTATCATACTCTCTTTCATATTTAAGTAAAAATTATGCAGTAACTTGTATAAAATTCGCATAAAAATAATTATGTTATATTTTAAAATGCCTAAAAACAAGATTTAAAGTTTAAAATAACGATTTCATAAATAAATATACAAAAAATATGCAATTTTTATTCAAGGGATATATTGTATATTTATTATGCTAGTAGTATAATTTTAACATAAATATGAACAATAAATTAATAAATGTTAAAAAAGTTTAAAAATGTACTAAGGAGAGTTTAAAATGGGAAAGGACAAAAAAATAAAGTTATGGGCATTGGTAATGCTTATTTTCGTACCAACATTCGGATTTTCTAATATAGCAAGTAATGCTGTGTATTTAGGACCAGCAGCTATTCCATCTTGGGTAATAGTATCTATTTTTTATTTCTTACCTTTATGTGGAATAATAGCAGAAATGGCTTCAGTAAATAGAGATAAAGAAGGTGGAATATACTCATGGATAAATAAAGCTTTAGGAGAGAAATGGGCTTTTATAGGAACTTGGACTTATTTTATAGGAATATTATTTTATTTACAAATGGTTTTTTCAAGAATACCAGTAGCAGCATCATGGGCAATACTTGGAAAAAATGTATTTACGGATTATAATGCATATTTATTACCTATTTTATCAATTGTAATATGTATAGCAATGACATATATAGCAACCATAGGTGTAAGTAAGTTTTCAAAACTCGCTGACTTTGGAGGGCAATTTACTTTAGCGGCAACTATTATTTTTATATTAATGGCAATAGTAGGATATTTCATGGGAACACCATCTGCTACAGAATTTACAGTTCAAAATGTAATTCCTGATTTTAATGTAAGTTATTTTTCAACATTCTCATGGTTATTATTTGCAGTATCAGGATCAGAAGTGGCTGGTACTTATATAATGCAAACTGAGAATCCTAAAAAAACATTTCCAAAGGCTATGATAATTGCAACAGTTTTAATAGCATTTTCATATATTTTAGGATCTGTAGCTATACAATTTATAGCATCACCAGAAGTTTTACAAAAGGCAGGAATTCAAGATGCTGGTTACGTTGTATATTATATATTAGCTAATAATTTTGGAATAAATGGTAAGGTTATAGTACAAGTATATGCAGCTATCAATTTAATAACATCAATAGCAGCATATATAATTTGGATGGAATCACCAATAAGAGCTATGTTTGGAGAAGTGCCAAAGGGAACATTCCCAAGTTTCTTAACTAAGAAGAGAAAAGATGGAACTTTAGTAAATGCTTTATGGACACAATGTGCAATTTTAGTAGTATTAATATCAATACCTTTATTAGGCATAGGATCAATTAATGACTTCTTTAAATTATTAACAGATTTATCATCTCTAGCAGTTGTAGTTCCATATGTAGTATTAATATGTGCATTTATATCATTTAGAAAACACAATAAAGATTTAGACTTTAAATTTTTTAAAAGTGATGTTTTAGCATATACAGTTGCAGGAATAGCTTTAGTACTTTCTTGTGCAGGATTCTTTGGAGCTGGACTTCAAGATATTGTTGGAAGTTCTGGAAAAGAAGCAGCAATTTTAATAATAAAAACTTATGGAGGACCAGTTATACTTATGGGGTTAGGGCTTGTTTTAAGAGCAATATCTGAAAAGTCTTATAAAAATAAGATATTAGGTAAAGAAAAAATAGAAGTTGAACTTGTTGAAGAGAGCATATGTAAGTAGGTTAAATAATAGTTTTTAAAAATTTTAATACAATAATTGTATTAATGTATAAAAAAGATGGATGAATATTATTATCCATCTTTTTTATATTTTTAATTGACTTTTAATGAATTGTATAGTATTATCTGAATGAAAATGATTGTCAGTAACAAGTGAAAGGAGAAATCGATGGATTATTTAATTTATTCATTAATAGCAGTAATAATTTTAGTCTTAGGTCTAAATAACATTTTAAAAAAGCAATCTAAATATTTTTATATGTTAGCTACTTTAATATCAATAGTAGTTACATCATATGAGATTTTTAAAATATGGACAGGCTTTAAATTAGAAGGAATTATATTTGTTTTAGAAAGAAGCTTAATGAAAGGATATGTATCAACGGCATTATTTATTTTGGTAATGTTTGCAGGTGCTTTAAGTAAGAAATGGGGAATTACCAAAAAACTTTTAAGAGTTAGAGCTGAAATGGCAATTTTGGCATCTATACTTATATTTCCTCATTTTATAATATATACTTATAAGTTCTTAGTAAGATTATTTAGTGGAAAGCCATTAAGCATTTTATACATAGCTTTTATAATAGTAGGATTAGTAGCATTTATAATAATGATTCCTCTATTCATAACATCATTTAAGAAGATAAGGGTTAGTATGTCACCAAGAAAGTGGAAGAAAATTCAAAGATGGGCATATCCTTTTTATTTCTTAGTATATGTACACATAATAATAATATTATTTAATAAGAAAGTTTTTAATTTAAGTGCTGTGATAGTATATACAGTTATATTCTTAGGATATTTTATTTTAAGAATATGTAATAATAAAAAAGCTGTTAAATAATAAAAAAGTTAGTATTCTTACAGACTCCATTTATAGCAATAATTAAATTTTTGCTATAAATGGAGTATTTTATTATTTAGAAAAGATAAAATAATATAAGAGATAAAAATAAATTATATGTATATTGGTTTAATGTTTTATTTTAATATAGACAAATTGAGAGTTTTAATATAAAATTTCATTTAAACTTTATAAATTAGGGGGAGTAAATTTGGAATTTAGACAAGCAAGTATTTCTGATTTAGATCAGATTGTTGAAATAATAGAACTATCTAAAAAATATCTTAAAGAAACTAAGGTTGATCAATGGCAAGATGGCTATCCAGCAAAGAAAGATTTAAGAAAAGATATAGAAAGTGAAAATAGTTATGTATTAACTAATAAAGATGAAATTATTGCTACAACTGTAATATCTTTAGATGAGGAAAGCACTTATAATTCAATATTTAATGGAGAATGGATAACTAATGAGGAATATATTGTTATGCATAGAGTTGCTGTTCACAATAAATACAAGGGAAAAGGTATTTTTAAAGATTTAATAAAGGAAGCTGAGAAGTTAGCTTTAAATAGTAATATTTTTAGTATAAAAATAGATACTCATAAAGATAATATTTCTATGCAGAGGGCATTGTTAAAAAGTGGTTTTAAAAAGTGTGGAATAATATATTTAGAGGATGGAAGCGAGAGAATAGCTTTTGAAAAGTTAATTTAATTCTTTTAGATAAAAATAATATAAATTAACTTTTTCAGTATCTAATTCAAAAAAAGAAAACTCTTTAAGAGTTTTCTTTTTTTGAATTAGAATTTGCATTACTTGATTTAAGTTCTTTTTTTAGAAAGTAAGATATTACAGTTCTAAGTGTAACAGTTGAACCTAAAAGTAAAATATCATATAGAGTAGGTTTTAAAATTGATAATATAATACCTGAACATACTAATATTTCTAGTCCGAATAATATATAACTACCAAGAAAGTTTTTAGTCATATTTAGATTTTTAATTTTTAATATTCTATTTCCTTTTGAAAATTCAATTTTAAAGAATTTAAATATAGTTATTATAACTCCATAAATAATCACTGCAACAGATATTCCTTGCAAAATAAGAATCAACCATTCTAAAGTTTTATGTACCAAAGAAATCACTTCTTTCATAGTAAGTTAGAATTTAATTTTCAAGATGCTCCTTATTAGATTCTATTTCTTTATTAAGAAAGTAAGAAATTACAGTTCTTATTACTACTATGGATGCTAAAACTATAATATCGTGGAAAGTAGGATTTAATATAGATTCAATTATATCAGCACATATTAGAATTTCTAATCCAAGTAATATATAAGTTCCTAAGCAATTTTTGACAATAGTAATCTTTTTTACAGCTTCAATTCTATTTTTAGATTTTATTTCAGATATAATAAAATCTTTTACTGTTAAAAGAACTCCCCATAAAAGAACTATTATTGAGACTGCATTTATTATCCATATAGCATCTTCTAAGATATGTCTAAACATATTAAATTCACTCCTTATCTTTAGATTGTAAAAAAAATTATTTTTTTATTCAATTTTATATAGATAGTATAGCATAAAGACTTTAAATGATTTTAACTTTTATAAATATTTATTTTTAATAAGTAGTATAATTATCTTAAGTAATATGTGTAATCTATGAACATATAAAAAGGGGGAACTTTATGTGTAAAACTTTAAATAGAAAATATATTTATAAATATGGCTTTGAAAAAGAGAAGATAGAAATAGTTGAGAATATGCTAAATAATATGAGAAGTAGTGGAACTTTTGAAGGAGAAAATGGTGATTATATATATTATGAAAAATACATAATAGAAGAGTCAGATAAAGCAATAGTTATATGTCATGGATTTTCGGAATGTATAGAGAAGTATCATGAAATAATATACTATTTTTTAAATGAAGGTTTTTCAGTTTATATAATGGAACATAGAGGGCATGGGAGATCAGGGTGTTTAAGCAAATTTTGTAATACACAGGTGGAAGTAGAATCATTTAATTATTATGTTAAAGATCTAAAGACTTTTCTAAATGAAGTTGTATTAAAAGATAATAAGTTTAATAATAATTTATATTTATTTGCACATTCTATGGGGGGAGCTATAGCTACTATATTTTTAGAAAATAACCATGGATATTTTAAGAAAGCAATTTTAAATTCTCCAATGTTTAGAATAAATACAGGAGAATACTCTCATATAAAATGCAAATTAATAGCTAAAATTTTAATTCTTATGGGAAAAGGAGAGAAATTTATTTTTGGACAAAAACCTTTTGAGGAAGATGAAAATTTAGAGTCGTCAGGTACATCAGATAAATATAGACATAGCGTATACCATAAATTTCTATTAGAAAATCCTATTTTGAGAAGAGGTGGTGGGTCTATTCATTGGTATAAAGAAGCAGCAAAAGCAACTGATTATTTAATGAAAAAGAGAAATATAGAAAGAATTAATACACCTATTTTATTATTTAAGAGTGAGTTTGATGACTATGTTGACACAAAATTTTATTATGAGTTTAAAAAATTAGCTAAGAACTGTGAAATTATTGAATTGAAGGGCAGTAAACATGATGGATTTTTTGAAAAAGATGAAATTCTTTATGATTATTTAGAGAAGATATTTAAATTTTTATCGTTATGAATATAAAATTAAGTTTGAGCATTTTAAATAAGGTATAATTAGATATTATCAGAGTTTTTAGCTCTGATAATATCTTTCATATTTATAACTTTTCTTATAATAAACCTTCATTTTTAAGTTTAGTAATAGCCTTGTCTATGTAGCTTAAGGTACAGAAATCTCTATCTATTTTTTCAGAAGAAAGTTTAAGACCTTCTATAAGCATATTTTCTTTATGATTCTCAAGAAGTCTAATTAAACTTAAGGTATTTAATTCACCTTCTTTTGTATCTAAAACCCTAGATTTTTTTATGTATTTATTTTCTAAGGCTTTTAGAGCTGCTTCCTTAAGAGAGTCACTAATTTCAAAAGATGGTATATCTTCATAAATTTTAACTTCATCTTTTTTAAACTTCATCCCAGATGTTTTACTTATATCGCTATTTATAAATATTACATTTTCAAAGGTAGCTCCTGAAAAATCAACTCCATCTAAGTTAACTCCTTCGAATATTACATTTTTAAATTTAGATTTTTTAAATTTACTTTTCTTAAGATTACTACCTATAAATTCTGTGGAGTCAAATTTGCATTCGAAGAAATCACAGGATTTAAAATGTGCACCTCTAAAGCTTGCATAACTAAAATTAGAACAAGAAAAATCACAGTTATAGCAGTTTCCTCTTCTAAAATCCATATACATAAAGTTTTTATTTCTTTTTTCTGCCTTGTTGTATTTGAAAATTTGAGTGTTTTTTTGAGTTTGTTTCATAATAATCGTTACTAATTTTTAGTTATAAGTTATAAACTTAACTAACATAGTAACGTATCCACCACCTTTCTAAATAAAAATATATTTAATTTATTTAAAATAACTTATAAAGATAAATTATATAATTATTAATTTAAAAGTCATATTTTTTTATTCTATCACATAATATTACAATTAGCGAAGATATTATAAGATTTTAATTATAAATATTATTATAAAAAGGCAACTAAAATTTTATTTAAGTTGCCTTTTTACTTAAAGTTTAAGCTCTTCTTCTATTTTTTTTCTAATATCTTCATCATAATCATATATTCTAATATACGATTCACTTATAGAATTCATAAATTTTTTATATTCATCTATATTCATAAAAGAATTTTTAGATAGTTTAAGAGGAATAACTTTACTTTCTGTAATGTATTCTTTTACATTTATAATTAAGATTATAACTGTAAGTATATCTGTTGCATTTGCATAATCTAATAATCTTAAAGGAGTATCTTCAAAATATAATGATTCAGATGAAATTAATACTAACAAATTTCTTATTTCATCTTTAAATTCTAGAGGTTTTAATTCTAATTTTTCAAGGAAATTTTTTATATTAATAGAGTTTTCATAGACTTTATCTATATGGTTTTCTAAAATTGCTTTAATAAAGGCTTCTTGGTAGTTTATTTTTTTCTTTACGCAGCAATTATAAGAAGATAGAAAAATAAGAGATGATATAAGGTTAAGTAAGTTTAAATTATACTTGGAGGTTAGTTCATTGTATGAAGATTTAAAATCATTATAGTAATCTTTTTCTAGTGTTGAGTTTTTAAATATAGAACAGTGTTTAAAGTAAGAGTAAGGATTGTTATTAAACCAATTTCTAAATTCATCTTTATTTTCAAGTAGAAATTCTAAAATTAATTCTCCTTCATTTAATAACCTTTTAAAAAGAGTTAATTGTTGAAGTTGAAAAGAGCAACCAGTTAATGTTGTAGAAGCTACTCCAGAAAAATCAGAATTTAGTCCTCCTATTATCATGTTGAGTTCACCAATTTTTTCATAGAAAAAATCTGAAAGATTACTCTCTGATAATCTAAAAATAATATCATCCAAGGCTTCATTATTAAATAGATCTTTTTCCATAAAATCTTCAATAAGAGTATAAAATCATTAGATAATATTCACCTATTGATTAGACCTCCCTTCCTATAGTAATGTAGATGTTGCTATAGTATATGCATAGGATTTCTAATGTGTTTATATAGGAATTTTCTTTAAGAATCAATATTTATAATAATTTGGAATAATTAAAATCTTTAAATTAAATTTGGAATAAAAAAGTAGAGCTTGGCATCCGGCGAAGGACTTAACCAAGCTCTACAAAAGAATTAGCACTATACGTACCAACTGCTTAATAATAATATCATTTTAAATATAAAACTGTCAAGAAATAATTTAAGTTAAAAAAATATGTTGACTTTAAAAAATAAATAATATATTATTTAAAACAAGAAAAATATTTATTTAAATGCGTTGAAGAGGGAAAGTAAATATTATAAGTTACTACAGAGAGAGGTTAGTTTGCTGAGATAACCTGTAATGAGTATTATTGAAGTGCCCCTTGGAGCTTAAGTGCCGAATTAAGTAGGTGTTTATGGGAACTCCCATTATAGAGTTAGGGTATGAATGTACCTAAATAGAGATGGATATTATATATCTAATCAGAGTGGAACCGTGGAAGTATAGTCTTCTGCCTCTGTAATTTACAGAGGTAGAGGGCTTTTTTTATTATATTTTGCTGGCCAGCATATAACAATAAAATTATACTTTGTAAGCTTGGCTTTTAATATAAAAGCTTAGCAATATTAAATAAAAAGTAATTTTATAGGAGGAAATTTTTTATGATTAATATTAAATTAATATTAGCAATTGTGCTTTCAATATTAGCAACATATGCTATATATAAAATAAGAAAAATTACAAATAAATTTTCATTTGCTACGCTGACAGCATTAACTTTAGGGGTAGTACTTGGAATTATATTTAAGGAGAACATACTATTTTTAGATACAGTAGGAAAGGCTTATATGTCTTTAATTAAGATGATAGTAGTTCCTTTAGTAGTAACATCCTTAATAACTAGTATTGTTAGATTAGAAAATTT
>NZ_JARHZJ010000010.1 GCF_029258205.1 Clostridium sp. | reverse complement strand
CTGTTACTATAAAAACTTTTTTGTTCTTAAGTTCCTTTAAGTAATCTAAGGCTCCTTCTCCAAAAAGAATTTCTGTCTTAATCTTAAACCTCTTCATTTTTTAGCTCCCCTCTTCTTATTAATTATTCGTAAGAGCTTGTTTATAAGTATATTTTTTAAATTATTTATGATTTCCAATTAATTATTTATATTTGATATAATTAAGATGAATTTTTAATTATAAATAAAAAATCAGATATTTTTAAAAATATACTTATAAAAAAATAAGAAGCTCCATAGGAATTCCCTATGGAGCTTCTTTGCTCTCTAAACACTACATTGTGTTATTTTTAATATACTCTTTTTAAAAAAACTTGTCAATAAAACTCAATTCTCTTTTTTAAGTTTATTTAAATTTATATTTCTATAAATTTAATATGGAAAAATAGCTGTTACTACTATAATTATTAATGCTATTGAATAATGCCTTAAAACTTTTTCTATAAATAATTTATTATCATATGCAAAATATCCTAATAAAAGATAAAAGCTATCCATTATTATTATGCCTAAATCTGAAAATAACACAAACAAAAGATAATCTAATTTCTAAGAATAAATCTTCTAAATTATAATTATTAAAACTTCGTAATTTATCTCAATTATATTCATATATAAATAATAATACCAAATTATCTTTTTAAATTTATTGCTAAAAAGTTTCTATTTTTGAAAACATTTTCTTGCATTTTAAAAAACAATGTATTATAATAATTGTAAAGGTTTTATCGATAATACCCTCTTTTCTTAATTAATTATCGATAAAAGCAATTATTTTTTCATTTTTAATGCACTTTTGTGTTATTTACGTATTATTGAATGTGATTAAAAAAGACAAATACAATTGGTATTTGTCTTTTTTATTTTAATTATATTTATATTCGCAATATTACTCATAATAGAATTTACCTCTTAATACCACTACTCTATTTTCAATACTTATTGTAAATATTATAAAATTAAACTACTTTGATAATAATATAAATTATATAAGAAAGATATAACATATTATTAGTAAAAAATTTAATCCTTATAATTTAGAAAAACTTAATAATCTTGAAATATTAAACTTAATAAATTTAAGACAACTTTTTAAAATACTTATAGAGTTTTAAGAAAAGATATAAAAAAATAGTCTTCCTTTAACCGACCTGGAAGACTAAAAATAAATTATATAACTAAATCTATACATATATAAACTAATATCTAAATACGGTTACATTATAATTATAATTTTATCCTAAATCAAGCTTTTCTAAAAAATAATTAATTTTATACATAATAAAAGTTAAAATTTTAAATATAATATTTATATCCTTATTAAATTTATTGATTACTAAAGAATCTTAGAAACAATATTTAATATTTTTCTTAAGATTCTTTTTTATGTATATTTTTATTATAGTTGTCAATAATCTCAGTATAAATTCATATTAGGAGGGCTATTAAATGAATAAAAAAAATATTTTTATACTTGTAGGATCATTTATATGTGTAACTTTATTAGGTTATTTTACATATTCAACTGTTTCTACATTAATTAAATCAAAATCAGTTTCTCAAGAGGTTTCTGTTAAGGAAAATACCTCCTCTGATAATAAAGATAAAAATTCACAAAATGATTTAAGCGAAAGACTAAAAGAACCTGATAAAAAGGATGATAAAAAGAAAAATACTAATGATGGAAATAAATCAGAAAAAACTTCTAATAATTCAAATAATAAATCTACTAATGAAAAGTCAAATGATTCTACCAATGAAGACAAAAAAAATACTTCTGATAAAAATACCAACTCAAAAGAAACATTAAATAATAATTCTAAAAAAAACAAATCTGAAACTAAATCAGAAAGTAAAAATACAATAAGTTACTCTTCTTACTTGAAAGATTTAGAAACAGAAAAATATACTCTTAAAGAGAATGAAAAATTAAGTGATGTTGCTAAAAAATTTAAGGAAACTTGTACTGTTAATTCTAGTTTGAACATTATAAAATCTCTCAATCAAATAAACAATACTTCATCTCTAGAATCAGGGGATACAGTATTAGTTCCTGTTAACGCTTTTCAAAATGGAAAAAAACACTCTGTAAAAGAAGGAGATACTTGGTATAGTATAGCTAGAAAATACTATCCTAATTATAATCATGAGGTAGTTATAGATTTTCTTATGGATATAAACCCATTCAACAATGATATTCTTCCATTAGGTGAAGATATTTTCTTACCTAATATTTAAATATCTTAAAACTTAAATATATAAATAAAAATCTTAACCTTCTATTAAAATAAGGTTAAGATTTTTAATTGTAACTTTATACATAAAATTATAATTAATTTTTTTAAATTTTAGCTTGTTTTTATTTTAATTAATTTTATGATATTTACTCTTACTTATTATGGTCCATAAAATCCATATTAATATCAACTCTATAAAAATAAAAATATATACTCCATAAGTAAGTTTGTTAATCATATAATGAGCTAACCCTAGTATTCCGCTTAGAATAAAAATAAGTAAGATTATTCCTAAATCATCCATTTTTTCACCATCTTTAAAACTCACTGAAAATGGAAGATGTTTATCCATTAACTTAACTGTTATTAGGTTTAGAATAATTATTACAAAGAATATAGCTATAATTTGCGGAATAATTCTTAAACTAAATACCCATAAATATACTAAAGATAATATTATATATACAGGCAGAATCATTTTATAAAATACACCCTTATATACTCCTTTAAATATTGAAGCCATATCATCTATAGGAACAGATTTATAAATCCAAGAAGCTTTAAACTGTTCTGAATATTTAGCCATAAGAATTACAGGAGTCAACATAAGTATACATATATACAACGTGAAAAATTGATTTGAATTAGCCATATGGTTTTTCCAATCTACAAAACTTTCATAACTTTTAATAAAATTAAATAAAAATATGAAAGGAAAAACTAAGGACATAGCTATATTAGGATATGTTTTTAACTTAAAGTTTCTCTCACTTTTTATTATATTTACAGTAAAATTAAAGAAGCTTTTCTCAGTATTACTTCTACATACCAAATTTCCAACTCTAAATGAAAATGGAATTTTATCTTTACCCTTATAAGTATTATCATTTAACTTTTGAATATAATCTTCAAACTTTTTAGATATTTTAAAATAAATAAATATTGATAATATTGGTGCTAAAATTGCTAATCCTGTAAATATTATTAATGTTTTATCTACTACTCCACTTTCTATTATTTCAAGAGGTGCAGCAAACCATAAAGGAACTATAAATCCTTGCCACCAACTTGTTATTGCAAATCTACTACCTATATCCATAATGTCAAATATTCTTCCTACAATTTGATACATAACCATTATCCCAACAGTAAGAAATATTTGAACTACATTTATTATATCTTTAAGTTTTTCTCCATTAAAAAACTTAAGAACTAAATAATAAATAAATGCAGTTATAAGTATCATAAATAAATTAATAAGTATAATCTCAAATACAAAGACAATAGTAAACAATATACCATACCTTAAAGAAACAATTATTCCAACACCTCCATAAGCTAAGCTTAACTTTGTCATATAAATCAAAATATTAGTAATCTTAGCTGCATTTATAGTTTTAGAACTTACACCTGTAATTCCTAGTAAATTTTTATCCCTAACATCTAAAAGAACATAAGCAAAATCTGCTATAAAACTACTACCTATTACAAACATAAAAAAACCAAAATAAACGGACATTTGAAGCATTATATTATATTTAACAATTATAGTCATAGACATAAATGCTCCCATTACTCCATAAAGAACTAATGCCTTACCAAAATTATTATCTTTATCATCACTATTTTTATTATTCATGTTTATTGTAGTTTCTCTTCTTTTATCCATTGTTAGCTTGGTCTCTAATATTAATCTCATCATTTCATAATCAACACCAAGCTTTTCATAAAATCCTCTTAATCTATTAACTACAGTTAAAGATTTATCCTTTTTCATAAACTACACTCCTTTATAAGTGCAGTAAATTCCTCTGCTAATCTTTTATGATTATTAAATCCAGTTAAGTCATTGAATATTTCTTCTAAGGATTCTTCATTAGAATTTTTCTTAAGTTCTTCAAAACTACCATCAGCAACAACAACTCCATTATTTAAAAGAATTATTCTGTGACTTATTTTCTCAACAACATCAATTATATGTGATGAATAAAATATTGTTTTCCCACTTCTAGCTAACTCAGATAAGATTTCCTTTATAACCATAACACTATTTGCATCTAATCCATTTAAAGGTTCATCTAAAAATAATATATCTGGATTATGTATAAGACTTGATATTAAAAGAACTTTTTGTCTCATTCCCTTTGAAAAACTTGAAATTCTTGAATTATAAACATCTTCTATGCCTAATATCTTCATAAGCTGCTTACTTTTATATAAAACATCTTTATACTCCATACCATATAATTGTCCCATAAAAGTTAAATATTCCTTAGCAGTTAAAGTATCATATATATCTGCCATTTCTGGAACATACCCTATCTTCCTTTTATAACTTCCATCACTTTTTAGAATATTTTCTCCAAAAATTTCAACTGTTCCTGTATAACCACCTATAAGCCCTAACATTATTTTTACTGTGGTACTTTTTCCGGCACCATTTGTTCCAATATAACCTATTATTTCTCCTTTGTGTATATCTAAATTTATTCCTTTTAAAACCTCTTTTGTTCCAAAATTCATCTCCAAATCTCTTATTTTTATAATTAACTCATTAGAATTTTCTAAAGCCACTAATATTTCACCCCATTTTTTAATTTTTATCCCTAAAACTCCTTAATAATTATCACCTTAATTTTAAAAATTATCTTTCCTCTAGTTCTCTCATATAATCAGCTAGCTTTTCAGAAGTTTCTTTTATACCTTCTTCTCTATTCTTTTGATCCTCTTGTTCTTGTAATTTTCTCATTTCATCTGCAAAAACTTTAGAATCTTCTTTAATAGAATTATTTCTAGCTTCTTTATTACTTTTATAAGAATCAATATTTTTCATTTTATTATCCTCTTTTCTAATATTATTTAATGTAAATCAAATCTACTAAGTAATTATTAATAAAGTTTTATCAAAGAGTTCTAAAATTATTTTTTAAATTTAAAAATTTCTTTAAATATACTAAAATTAACTGAAACAAATAACTTTTAAGGCTAAATTTTACATTATAGTATTATATTACACCACAATTCTTATTCATACAATATTAATATTTCATAGTTGTTTTATACATTAGCAAATTTCATATTTACTAAATAGCCATTTCACTAATTTCATTTTATATAAAAATATAAATTTTATAAAGACATATATGAACGGCATTAAAATAGTAGAAAAGTAATCTTTATATATATAGTTATTATAATAATAAAAGGCTACATTCCGCTCCTTATTATAAAATCCCTAATTAGATAGAATTTAAAGCTTTGAATGCAGCCTAAATAATTTTTAACTAAATTTAAATAAACTTATTGATAAAATTTAAGCAACTTCGGTATTTGGAACTAATAGATTTACACTGTCTATTCCTTTGAAGTTTATAAGATTATCTATTAATAAATTTTCTTTTGATTTTGATGTATTTATTTCATAAACTAATTCAAATGAATCACTTAATATATTTTTAGCTTTAATATTAGTTTTTATTTTCTCTTTTGAAAATATCTCTTCGATATTATTTAAATTTACATTTTGCCCTCTTATAACAAGTAATAATTTATTATCCTTTAATCTAAGCTTACTTGAAGTAATCATTAAAATACAAAGTATTATTGAACTTACTGAGCATAAGAATATAGCTCCTGTAGCTGATGATAGTCCAGCAAATATACTCCAAAATATAAAGCCTATATCTCTTGTATCTTTTACATTTGTTCTAAATCTTACTAAAGATAATGATCCTAACATACCTAATGAAACAGCTAAATTTATTTGAACTAAATCCATAAGTACAGTTGTAATAAATGTTATCATTATAAGAGTAGTATTAAATTTTTTATTGTAGTTTAAAGTATCATATGAAACTTTATATGTAAAATAAATAATTGTTGAAAATATTAAAGATATAAAAATAGTTTTTAAAATTACATTTGGGCTTTTTGCATGTTGAATTAATAAATTCAAATCATTTATATTGAAATTTCCATTTAAAATTTGACTCATTATTATGTTCCTCCTAAATTCCTTTATATTAATTAATAATAATATGTATTTAATAATTGTCTTGAAGTACCAAATTTACTTGGTGGTTTCCCAACAAAATTACATTTAGACAATATATCTTGTAATTGTTGAAATAAAAATCTGTCGTATTTAACTTCTAAAATACTTTTATCTCCTGGTAATCCTTTTTGGAAGTTTATATTTTTATTAAATAAATCATAATTAAAATTAGTAAATCTTAGATTATTATCTAATGTAACTCTAGTATTGAAAAATTCATGTGTAAAAGCTCTTCTATCATACTCAACCATAGAAACCGGTCTATACAATTTACTTTTCATTAAATTAAAAGCATATTCATATAAAGGATTGTCTTTATATTTTAATAAGACAGAGTATTCTCTATTTATCAACCTAATTGCATCCTCTTTAGTAATTGTTATACTCTCCTTTAATTCTCTTTCAAGATGCTTTCGTTTAATTTCAAATTTAGCAAACTTATCCTCTTCATTATAAATTCTTACTCTTATACGCTTTCTTTTTTCAGTTTTTATTTGCTTTTCCATAAAATCTTCATTATCTATACTATCAAAATATATACTTCTTGTTTTATATCCATTATAATCCCCATACTTATCTGGAACTAATATTTTACTTAAAGAATTTAATAAATAAACTCTATCTGTACTTGAAACTAAAAACTTCACTTCTTTTCTAGATACTGATAACATCTTCTCCCTCCTTTCTCATTAATTAATACAAAATCATTTTTAAATTTGTGTACCTTTTTTTTAAAAAAAGGCATATATCAAAATATTTTTCTATAATATTTCAATACTGCCTATTTTAAAATTATTTCTACCTTTATCTAATCATCATATGAATCATTTAAATCATAACTAGAATCTTCATCATCACTATCTTTTTGTTGTTCTTTTTCATCATCTTGTTCATTTTTATCCTTATTATTTTCATACATGTCATCATTTAAATTACTATTTTCAATTTTACTTTTCTTATCATATTCTTTTTTCTTATTATAATAATCATCGTTATCTATTTCATCATCATTATCTACTTCATCATCGTGATCTATTTCATCATCATTATCCACTTTGTCATCGCGATCTATTTCATCATCATTATCCACTTCATCATCTATATCATCATCTTTCAAATTGATATTTTCTTTATTCAATATATCAATAAGCTCATCTACAGTAATATTTTTCATCTCTTTCTCTGAAAACCTGTTATTTAATTTTTTATTAATAGCATATTTTCCTAGACTAATACCAACCTTCTTAGCATCATCACTATCTCCTTCATCACCTTGGATATAAACAATTTTAAAATCATTGAAGTTTTCATTTATTATTGTTTTAACATTATCCTCAAATTCAATATTTTTATTTCTTTCTAAAAACGAGAATCCAACTATAATTGAGTTTTTATCTTCAAACTTTTTATTCTCTTTTAAACTCGTTTTAACTAATTTAAGTGCCTCATCTAAAGATTTATTTTTTATTTTATCAATATCTAAACTCTTTGCATCATCATTTAATGCCACTACATTAATTACAGTATTATCTTTATTAACCTCAATTGAAAAACTTGGATTAATATCAAATGTTAATAAGGCATATGGTATATTTTTATTATTAACATTTATAATTCCAGAAATAATACTAATAAATATTAATGCTGCAGTAACTATCGGAACAGTCCATATTTTTATAATTTTATTTATTTTTTTATCAACTATTATATCATCATCTACAAATAAAATCGCTTGTCCAATACTTATATTTACTTTTTTTCTTATTTTTAGCATTTCTCCACTCTCATCCATAACTATTATATACTTATCATGTATATCAATAACTATTCCTTTATAATACAAAGTCATTCCCCCTTATTTTTTTATCCAAAGAATTATATTCCTATATTTTTTAAAGAAAATTACTATAACTGATATTATAAATAATTTATTTCTCTTCAAAATTCTTTCTGTAACTATATATTTTAATGAAATTTTTTTTACAGGCAATCTTCTCTTTTCATACATAAATGTAGTTACTTCTGAATCATTGCTAACTTGCTCTGAAAGATTTATAGAAAATGTTCTTGTATCACTATGTTTTGGAGAACTATTTACTAAATCATCAAGTGTAATTTTAAATAAAAATATTTCTTTTTTAAATTTATGTATTTCTTCAATAAGTTCATCTTTATTTTCTATTGGATTATGTACTATATTTGTTATATCTATTCCTAAATCATTTAAATATTCGATGGAAACTACTTCCCTATATTTTTTTTCCTTATTTAAATAATTCTTTATTCTACTCTCTATTACTAACTTAGCAAATGAATGGAAGTTTCCTTTTTGAGAATTATATTTTTCCACAGCCTCAACAAAAGCTAATATTCCCAAGCTAAATTCTTCATCATTTTCAATCGACACATATCTTCCAGTCAAATTAGAGATTGTATTTAATATAAATTTAATATTCTCTTCAACAAATTTATTTATATCATTGTTATTTAGAATAATATTTGACATAATAATCTCCTTTCTATCTTTATCTAAATATAACTAAATAATCTAAAGAAAATAATAACTTACTTTTATTGCATAAGTCTAGCATTATTTGTAAAATTAATTTTTTGCAAATATATTTTTAACATATTAATAAAATTTAAAAACATAAAAATTGATTACTAAAATCCAATTAATTTTTGATAAATATTTCAAATAATAATTGATTTTTATTTTCAAAATTTATTTATGTATAACTTTTTTTAAAATACTAGTTGAAAAACATTATCAATTATAAGATAATAAATAAAGAGTTGTAGAAAATATAGCTAGCTTAACTTTCTGATTTCACTATTAATTTAAAATTTATAAATGTAAAAACATATTAAACTTCAATTTTGATTTATATTAATTGCTTTTTTTCTTCCTACTATTAGACATAAGTAATAATATTATTAAACATACAAAATTTCTAGGAATAGATAATAAAATCATATCCCCTTGTATATTTTAAATCTATATTTTAGAAAAGGAGACTACTATGTTTAAAGAAGATTTATTAGAATCATCAGAAAAAGTTGAAATTGAAATTTTGAAAAAGCTCTATATTAATAACGGTATATTTTCAAAATATAAACTTTGCAATGAGCTACAAATTTCTTTTCCAACACTAAAGCTTTACATAAAAAATATTAATATAATGTTTTTAAAACACCTTAATAATGATGTTCATGTTTATATAGATAAGGAAACTATATTTCTAAAATATATTAATAATATTAACTTAGACAACTTTGTTTCCATATACATAGAAAATTCATTAAAATATAAATTATTATCTATTATTTATTACAATAAAAATTTAAGCAGCATTAAATTATGTGAACATTTAAATATAAGCTTATCAACTCTTAATAGAAAAATTAAACAATGCAACAAATTATTAAATCCTTTTGGATTAAAAATAAAAAAATTTGAGTTAAAAGGATGCCCTCTTCAATTTGCTTATTTTTATTATTCTTTATTTATAAATAGCTGTGTAATTAAAGAAATTTCACATGAATCAAATGATAAAGATCTTGCTAAGTTTTTAGAGGATTCCATGTCTATAGACTTTACTTACACTCAAAAATTAAGTATATATGTTTGGTCAAAAATTATTATCAAGCACAGAAATAAATTTACTAAAGAAAATTTTACAGATAAATTTTTCTTGTCAAACTTAGATAGTTTCAAAAATGACTTAACTTTTAAAAATCTTGAATTATTTTATTCAAAATTTCCACTTTATAAAAAGTATTTAGCATATTCAACAACTTGCTTTTTAAAAAGTTTTGGTATTTTATCCTTTGAAAACGAGGTAAATACAACTATTCCTTTTAATTTACATAATTTTATTTTATTAAAAATGAAATCTTTATTCTTAAGTAAAAATTTTGAATTTGATGAATCTATTAAAAGTAATATTTTGTCTTATTGCAATAAACAATTTTATTTTAAAGGTGTATTTTATTCTATTGATCAAAATACTAGAGATTTTTATTTGAATAGCCATTTAAGCTTTTTAAAAGATTACTTTTTAATTGATTTATTTAAAAATATGAATTTATCTTTCAAATTAGATAATTTTGATTTTGATTACTTCAAATTACTAATAGTATTAAATTTATCATACATAGATGAGGAAAGTAAATATAACATAAAAATAGGAGTCTTATCTAAAACAGAAAATTTATCACTTAAAATCCTACTTAAAAACTTCAATAATTTATTAAGAAAAAAGTTTAATGCAAAAGCTGAAGTTTTTTCTGAAAAAAACTTACATACATATGACTTAATAATATCAAATATTCACGACCAATTTTCAGATGATATATCAACTAATATTTTTAAGTTTACTTATTTAGGAGTGGAATACGATTTAAATAATTTAACTGAGATTTTAAATAATATCGAAAAAGAAAAAATAGAAAATTTAAAATTTAGTTAATATTTGTTGCTAGTGAAAAACCTCTTTGGACAACAAAAAAGACTGTATTAGAATTTATTTTTACACAAATTCTAATACAGTCTTCTTTCACAAAGTTGACTTTTAACTCTTTGACTATGATAAAATAACTCCCTTAAAAGTAGATTTTAACAAATGTTTTTTCTCATCTACTTTTAAGGGAGCAGTTAAAATATAGTAATTATCTTTTAACAAATATTTTTAAACCGTTCAAAATAATACAAACAGGCATGTAGAGTTATTTCTCTTTTGCAAATTTAACCAAATAATTTCATTTAATTCCTTTTATCTTTGTAAAAATATTCCAGCAAAGTCATCATCTCCATTAATTCCTCCACCTCTAACTTTTAATTTTTTTCCTTTATATTCTAATTCTACTTTAAGCTCAGTATAATTTTTATCTTTTGGAATCATATTTTCTGTTACTACTGTATCTTGTTTTGGTGATATTTCTATTCCCAACTTTTCAAAATCTTCATAAAGTATAGTTCCTTTTCTTTTAAACTCTTCTTTATTTTTAAGTTTGTTAAGTTCATCTTCTGTAAATAAATTTTTTATTGAATCTTGTCCTATATCTTTAAATTTAAACTTAGCCCCTGTCCAATCAATTTTTTGACCAACTTTTATTTTACCTTGATATCTTTTATATATTTCAGATTCATTTAAATATATTCTAGCATAACTTAATTTCTCTAAATTTTTATCTACATTATTATCAGAAGTATCTGTAAATTTAAAACTTATATAAAATCCACTTGGAATATTTTTATTCTTTGCTTTATCCTCTTTACTTGGATTAAAATAATAATATCCATAAGGACCTTCTACTTTATCTTTTAATTCTAATTTGTATTTATCTCCATTTTTTGATACTAATCTAAATAATATTTTTTCCTGATCTTCTTTTGCAATTTTTACTTCTTGCTTAAAATGAATATTATTACTATCATTCATCTTTTCTACATCAGAAACTTTATTCCATGTAGCTCCATTATCAGTACTATATTCAATTCCAGTTATATAATTTTTATTAACAACCTTTGGAATTATTATAAATTTATCTTTATATAAAGATTTCTTATGTTCAATCACAGCTTCCATACCCTTAAAATTTTCTATATTTAAATTCATTTCATGATAAATAGGTTTTCCTGTTTCTTTATCATAAACTTCTATGTCATTTTCTTTAAATTTATCATATGGTATTTCTTTTTCTTTTCCATCACGAGTTGATATTACTACTTTTAAATTTGATAAATCTAATTTTTTATCTTTATCTGAATCAATAAATTCTACAAATATATTTTTTTCACTAGGTGTTTTTATCTTTAAGTCATTAACAATATTTCCTGTTTTATAATCATTAGCTGCTTTATCCATAGCATCTTTTACAGATTTTACAATTCCTTTAGCACTATATGTAGCTCCTGAAACAGCATCAAAAGCACTGGCATTTTTATGTTCTTTTAAATATGATACTACAATTGAATGAGTTTTTACTGTTGGTCCATTGAAAGTATCTTTATATACATCTTTAAGCTTTTCTGCGTAATCTCCAATCAATTGTTTTCCTGTTTCATAATAATTGTCTGATTTTAATATTTTGTTGGTTATTTCATCAAGAAGTAATACATCATTAATTGTTTTTTCAGGATCATTTTTCAAAATATCAACTATTTTTATAGCTTTATCTCTAAAAGGTAAATCATCACCGTAACCTTCAGATTCTTCTGTTGCAACCTGTATACTTTTTATTTTATTATTTTCAAATGTTACTTTTGATTTAATAGGCTTACTTGTAAATCCTTTTCCTATGCCTATGTATTCACCATCTAAATACTTAATATCTTTATTATTCAAATCATTTTCCACATTATTATCCTTAGATAATTCTGTATTTTCCTTTTTATTATTACCTAAAATTTCTTTTGAATTATTATTTTCTAATACACTCATATCTTTAGAAGAAGAATTTATATTAGTAATAATATTATCTTTCTTAATTGCTTCTTTTAATGCCTCATTAACTGAATTTAGTATTCCCTTACTTGAATAAGTTGCTCCTGAAACTGTATCAATTCCAGTAGTACCTTGATTTTTTAATATTTTAAATATTAAACTTTTAGCATTATTGAAAAACTCCTCATCATCATTGTGATTAATTATTTCAATATTTACTAATGTACCATTTTTTATTATAACTTTTACTTTCACATTGCCATTAAATCCATTAGCTTGTCCTATATATTCACCGTCTTTAAATTTATGTTCTCCTAAGCTTGTATTACTATTTTGAGTTTCATCTATCATAATACTATTTTGATTTAATGCATCTTTAATAATATCTTTTATATTAATTTGTTTATTATTATTTTTGTGGGATGTATTGTTATTTTCAGAAATCTTTATTGTATTAAAAACACCATTGTTTTCTTTGGCTACTTTATTTAAAGCTGAATTAACAGCATTTAATATTCCTCTACTTGAATAAGTTGCTCCTGAAACTGTATCCACTCCAACAGTTCCTTGATTTCTTAGTATTTTAATAATTACTACTTTAGCTTTATTGAAAAACTCTGAATCATCATTATGACTAATTACTTTAACATCTGCTAATTTGCCGCCACTTATTATAACTTTTACTTTAACATTCCCTTTAAAACCTATGGCTTCCCCTATATATTCTCCATCTTTAAGCTTATATTCTTTTAAATCTATACTTTTAATATTTTGAGTAATATTATTAGTTTTTAAATCACCAGTTTTATTACTATTTTTAGATACGCTTACTTCTTTGTTATTTACCTCTATATTAAACCCAGCTTTAGATAATGCATCTTTAACAGCATTTTTTATTCCATTAGAAGTTAAAGTTGCTCCTGAAATAGCATCTACATTAGTAGAATTTTCTTTTAATATACTTGCAATAACTTTGCTCCCATTTTCATAATATTTAGGCGTTTCTGAATGAGAAAAAACTTCAATATTTTTGATTTTACCATTTTCTATAGTAACATTTACTTTAATATCTCCACCATAGCCTTTTGAAATCCCTAAATATATTCCATCTTTTATTCCATTTAAATTTATATTATCCTCTTCTTTTTTATTATCAATATCATCTTTATTTTTATCAGTATTTTCTGTAAGTTTTAAAGTTTTTTCTGGAACATCCGCCTTTTTATTACCAAGCATATTATAAGGATCAATTATTGCAAAACTAGTTGTACCAATTGCACTTGTAATAAGAATCCCACCAGCAATTATTTTTGATTTTTTCTTCATAAACTTTCCCCCTATTTAGCATTTTTCAATGCATTTTCCACAGCTAAAATTATTCCCTTAGAACTGTAAGTTGCTCCACTTATTGAATCAACATTTGAATTCTGTTTTTCAATTATTGTAGGTATAAGCTTTGTAGCTTCATTTAAATAACTTTCATCATCATCTGAACTTAAAATGTCTATTTTTTTTATTATTCCATTTTGAACTTCAAGAGATACCTTAGTTTTCCCATTAAATCCTTCTCCTTCACCTTCAAAAATTCCATCTTTTAAAACAACTGAATTAGCAGTAATGCTATGCTTTTCATCTTTACTTTCTTGTACACTAATACCTTTTTCTGAACAACCTGAAAGTGCTACTCCTAATGCAATAGTGCTTATTGAAAAAATTAACTTTTTATTCATCACAATACTCCTTTAAAAAACTTAATATATCTTATTAAGTTTATTTTTAATAAGATATACTTAATATAAAGTAATTTGTATAATCAACACTTATACTGTAAATATCAACATAGTAGTTAAAATTATTACTATGTTGATATCCATTTTATCATTTAATATCAATTTTCATTATCAATAAAATAATTGGCTTATATAGCAAAATTAATTAAATACACTTTATCTAAATAAATAATTAATTCTTCTTAAATTTTTTCATATTTAACTTTAATAAAGCTGCTAAAGAAATCAAAAATCCTCCTATATACGGTAAACTACTAGCCTCTCCTGTTTTCGGTAATTCTTTAACATTTTTCTTTTCTAATTCACTATTCATAACTTTATTAGGAGCTTCTATTTTATTTTTATCATTTTCTTCTTTTAACTTTACTAGTTCATTAATTTTATTTTCATTTGATTCTACCTTATTTTGAACTTTTTGCTTATTTTCTTTATTTTCATTTAATTCAACTTTACTTTGATCTTTTTGTTTATTTTCATTGAGTTTTATTTTTGAATTATCTATATCTACTTTATTATTAATTTCTTTTTCAACTATTTGATCATCATATTTATTTGGAACTTCAGGTATTTTTAATGTATCTTCCACTATATCTTTGTTCTCTACTTCAGGCTTTTTCTCATCAGGTTTAGTCTCTGATTTTCCTGCCTCAAGATTGCTTGGTTTTTCTTGGTTGCTTTTATCAGGTTTCTTTTCGTCAACTTTATGACTTTCATCATATTTTTTACGCTCTTCTCTAAGCTTTTTATTTATTTCTCTTAACTTAACAATATTAGGATTTGTTTCACAATACTCTTTTAATTTATCAGGATTATTATTAAGATTTTTAATTTCTTCCTCATATAAATATATATTTTCTACAGGATTTTTAACTTCATTTATTATATTTTTATCAAATTTATACTTATATTTATAGTAAATTTCCCTAGTTTCTTTAAGCATTTTTAACGTATCTTCCACTATATCTTTGTTCTCTACTTCAGGCTTTTTCTCATCAAGTTTAGTCTCTGATTTTCTTGAATCTGTGTTAATGTCTTTTATCTTAATTAATTCAACTATAGCTAAATCTAAATTATCTCTTGTAGTTTCAACTAACTTATTAGTTAAATTGTCCTTTTGATCAACTACTTTTATTGCCTTTTCTAATTCATTCTTTAATCTATCTAACGAACCCTTAGTATATATTGTATATGCATCTTTAGGTTGTGATAATCTTTTAGCATAATCTATACTTTTTAATAAGGCTTTATAATCTTCACTTTCAAGTATTATATTCCCTTGATTTTGCTCAATTTTCAACTCCTTCGCCTGAACCTCTTGTGAATTAATAACAAAACTCCCAATACTACAACTTAGTATGGCTGTAGTTATTAATATTGATAAATTTTTTCTATTCATATTTTTACCCCTTCCATTCAATATAATTTAATTTGAAAATCAATTATATTGTTTTATGTAAAATAATATATTACTTTTTAATCAAATAACTATTCTTACACTGAAAAATTCAAATTTTCAAATTCACTATCTTATTTAATTTAACATGAATATTTCTTTAAAATTTTCAGTAAATCTTATATTTCCATTCTTATTTATAAATATTCCTTCAATCCCCTCTATAGAATTTATAAGTTTTATTCCTTCTTCTTCACCAAGTGATAGAGCTATTGTACTTAATGCATCACCATCCATAGAATCGGCAGATATTATAGTTACTTGAACTAAATCGCTTTCAAAAGGTTTTCCATTTTTCGGATTTATTATATGATGATATATCTTGTCTTCTTTTTCAAAAAATCTTTCATATATTCCTGAAGAAACAACGGATTTATCACATACTTCTAAAACACCCAATATCTCACCTCTATCTGAAAAAGGTTTCTGAATTCCAATTTTAAAATTTTCTCCATTATCTTTTTTACCTATACACAATACATTTCCGCCTAAGTTTATTATTCCACTACTTATTCCCTCTGAAATTAAATACTCTTTTATTTTATTTGCTATATATCCTTTAGCAATTCCTCCTAAGTCTATTGACATTCCTTTTTTTCTAAGCTTGATGTGATTTCTATCAACCAACATATCTCTATAATTTACCAATTTCAAACGTCCATCAATATCTTTTTGATTAGGAATAATATTCTTTTCATTTTTAAAATTCCAAAGCATTAAAAGTGGCTGAATACTAATATCGAAATTTCCATGAGAAAGTTCACTGTAATATATACTTCTTTTTATTATGTTTAATGTTTCATCATTAACATCAAAGCCATCTATACCACTATTGTTTACATTGTAAATATCACTACCTTTTTTAGTTTTACTAAGAAGTTCCTCATAATATTTGCATAAATCAAATGATTTATTTAATATATCATTACCTTTGTTTATGCAACAACATATACTAATTTCAACAACTGTATCAAAATAAAATCTCTGCATAAAGAAATTGCTTTTAAAAAAATCATCCTTTACATATAGTGCATCTTTCATTAAGACTTTCTTATCCTCCTAACTTCACTTAATTTATTGAAATTGATTGTTATTATCATTTAATAATTAAAAAAAATTAAATAAAATTAAATAATATTTCAATTAACTTATTAACAATAATAACATAACTTAATTCATTATTTTTATCATTTTTTTCTTAATATGTGAAAAAAAATGACTCTTAATAATTTTAATATGATTTTCTATAAATTTCTTCTATATTTAAAACAGCATGAAATGCTTCTATTTATAAATTTTTTACCCATAAAAAACCTTACTAATTATCCACCTTAGGCATAACCCTATTTTTCTTATATCTCTCTCATATAATCAGCTAATTTTTCAGAAGTTTCTTTTATATCTTCTTCTCTATTCTTCTCATCATCTTGTTCTTGTAATTTTCTCATTTCATCTGCAAAAATTTTAGAACCTTCTTTAATAGATTTATTTCTAGCTTCTTTGTTACTTGTATAAGCATCAATATTTTTCATTTTATTATCCTCTTTTCTAATATTATTTAATGTAAAATAAACTTAAATTGATAACTTTTCAAGTAAAATTTTACATTATAACATTATTTTACACTACCATTTTTATTCACACAATATTAATATTATAATAAAACCCTAACAAAATTTAGAATTATATAAGCTTTTAGTTATCTTTTTATAAGTTTTTAAATACTATATATTGAATTATCCGTCAACTTATGATATTATTTATCCAATAACTTAGTTGGTTTATTCTTTAATTTATTATCTTACTAACTAAGTTTATATTCAAAATAATATATTTTAACTTAAATCATAAATATAAAAATACTTTCAGGAGGTATAAATTATGTTAGTATTAACAACTGAAACAATACCAGGTAAAGGAATAAAAGAAGTTAAAGGACTTGTTAAAGGAAGTACTGTAAGATATAAAAACATAGGTAAGGATATTACTGCAAGTTTTAAAAACTTGGTTGGTGGCGAAATGACTTCTTATACAGAAATGCTCACAGAAGCTAGACAAATTGCTATAGGAAGAATGGTAGACGAAGCTGAATCTTTAGGTGCAAATGCTATTATAGGAATGAGACTTGTTTCTTCTTCTCTTACTGCTGGAGCTGCTGAAATGGTTGCTTATGGTACAGCTGTTATTTATGAAGATGCCTAGATAGGAAGTGTTTTATGATTATAGTAGGATTAATTTCTTTGTTTTATGGTTCTATGATTCTAGGCTCTATAATTTTAGTTATTTGGGCAATAAATAGTAGAATTAAAGAAAAAAAACGTGAAAAATTTGATCACGAAAAATATAAAAAATACTAATTCTAATTTAGTGTATAAATATATTTTAGATTAATACTTATTTTATATGGTTCTTAAGATCCATTTCATATTCTAGAAAAATTCTATATTCACAAATTCTATTAAATAAGTAGCTGTATCAAAATAAGTTTTACTTTTTATCTTGATACAGCTACTATATTATAAAATAATTTTATTTCTTATTTAATTACTTTTTCTTTTTAATAGTCAATCCTCCAAGTGTAGCTAAAGCTACTCCTACTAACATTAACTCACCTGCGCCTAAAGGTGATCCAGTGTTTGGAAGATTTCCATTTTCCCCTTCATTATCACTCTTATCTCCAGAATCTTCTTTATCTTCTTCACCTTCAGAACTATTTTCTCCACCTTCTGGTTTTATTGGCTTATTATCTTCTTTATTTGGCTCTGAATCAATAAATTTTTTTATTTTATTTGTTAAATCCTCATATGCTATTACAATTTCATCATCTGAAGCATTATTATTTAATAAATACT
This sequence comes from Clostridium sp., assembly GCF_029258205.1. GTDB lineage: Bacteria > Bacillota > Clostridia > Clostridiales > Clostridiaceae > Sarcina. The sequence goes on along the minus strand of NZ_JARHZJ010000010.1, from coordinate 32,254 downwards.
CAATATTTTTTAATGCTTCTTCTAACTGAGTTCTTTCTTCATTTTCTTTATCTTTATTCTCAACTAAAACATCTTTTCCACGCTGAATTTCATTTTTAATATCTTCAATTATAGAATCTAAAGATACAAATGTAGGTTTTACTTCAAAGATTTCTACCTTTCCAGCATCTTTTTCCCATATTAACTTCAAAGATGCTAACTGTCTTGGATTCTTAAGCACAAGTTCATTTAAGCCATTATCTAACACTCCAAGGTCTAAATTCTCTCCATTTACAGTCTTTCCAATAACTTTTGCTCCTGATAAATTATCTATACTCTGAGCAACTGTAACTTTTGAAACTAATCTCTCATTAAAAATTCTACGTAGTAGATAATCTCCACTCTTAATTTCACCTTCTGGTATATATGCAGAGTTTAAATTATTATCTCTTATATTCTCACTTCTATCTATATAAGTGCCATCTGCAGTAGCCTTAGTCTCAAATTCTTTTACAGTTGTATTCACAGTAAATTCTCTAACTCTTGACCAACGATCCTTATATCCATTTGAAATAACTCTAACATATTTAGCTTTTACATCTAAATCTTTTATTAAAGTATCAGTTCCTTCTACAATTCCTACTTTTGTCCAATTTTCTCCATCTAAAGAATACTCAATATCTCCATCTATATAATCTCCACCTGGTCCTTGAACTAATTTTATATCTCTAATTTTCTTTTCTACTCCAAAATCTAATTGCACAAAGTCACCTTTTTTAATAGTGTCTGAGCATACAAAAGATGTACCATAATCATTGTCAGCAATAAAATCAGGATGTATATTCGCATTTGAACTTATTCTTCTATTTGTTGACACTATTCCCTTAGAATATCCTTCTAATGAAATCTTAATTTCATTAATATTAGCTTCAGTTTTTTCTTTAGCTCTTATTCTAAAGAACTTTCCTACTAAAGGAGTCTCATCTTTAAAACTAGTTCCATCACAAACTTCTTCCCACTCTATATTATCAAAGGAACTTTCTAATACAAATTTATTACTTTCTATATCTCCTAAGACTTCAAATCCAATTACATTTTTAACATCATTTATAGCAAGTCCTATGAAATCTCCCTTTTCAAATGAAACCTTATTTATATTGCTTACAGATATAATTTGATTTTCTTCCTCTGAAGACTTATTAATATTTAAATCTTTAACTTCTATATTTCCGATTAATTTTTCTTTACTCTTTCCAGTATTAACTTTAAAATCTCTAACATATAACTTATTTTCAGAGTCTAAAATAGCTCTATATCTTATAAATCTAGCCTTTATTTCTGTTTCAACTAGTAATTCTCTCTCTCCATTATTAATCTCTAACTCTGTCCAATTTTCTCCATCTAATGAATACTCTATTACTCCCTCTGTCAAAATATCTGTATCATTATTATTTCTTCCCATAAGAAGATATATATCTTTAATTTCTTCATCTTCTCCTAAATCAAATCCTATGAACTCATCTTTTTGTACTGGAGCTGCTGACCAAAAGCCTGTATCATCTTTATTATCAAACATATAATTTGGACCATGTGTTTCTTCAGAAATAAACCACTCTGAATATTTATGATCAGCAATATTTCCAATTGATGTATAAAAATATTCCTTGTCATCTAAACCAGTAGTTTCTTTATTGAAATATTCATTTCCAACTTCATGTACTTTTCTTATAAATGGATCAACCACATTGTTAGCAATTGTAGCTTTTATTTCATCTAAATTTCTAAGAAGCTTTATTCCTTCATAACTATCACTCCAAAACTCTGACATATCCTTATTTAATATGTCTTGTAAGATTTCTATGGATTTAAGTCCAGCCTTTCCATAAATCTCAAACTTTGATAAGTGTGAATCTAATTGATTTAATAAAACTTTATTTTCTAAATTAGTTCTTAATTTATTTGGCACCTTAACCATTTTAGAAAACTCACTTTGCAAATTGCTTAATTCTCCACTAATATCAGAACCTAATTCCCACTTTTCCCATAAATTATCTATAGTATTTTTAATCTCTGGTGAATCTGGTCTTCCTGTATCTAATCTAGTTGAATGATTAGCAAAAATCTTAAATTCTTCTTTCATTTCTCCTGCAATAAATTCAATAGCTTTGTCCCATGATTTTTCTGCTTCATATGAAACTGAATTCCACCCATAATCAGCTCCTGTTAAGGTAGAAATCTTTGATGAATCAGAAAATCTCATAGGATTAACTATGAATCCTGACACTTCCTCATCTAAATTTCTATCTAAATCATATATTGGTCCTAAAGCCATCTTATCTTCTTTATAATCATTAACAGGATAATTCCACCATAACATCATTTTTCTATTATATACATTTGAAACTTTCTTGGCATCTTCTAAACTAACCCCATTTGGAGGAATAACATCATTTCCTGTCCACATTACTTCAATATCCTTATCCAAAGTTTCTGCAAACTCTTTAGTATATGTCTTCACATCTTCTCCGTTGAACATTGAGCTACCCCAATATTCTACTGGAACAGTTATTAATGGTTTAACGCCATCTTTATTCTTTATAAATTCTTTATTAAATCTATTTAAAACTTCCGCTTGTTGAACTCCATTACGATTTTCTATGTCATCCCAAAGAATTGCAAAGCTTCTAACTCCCATATCATATAGAGTCTCTGCTTTCTTTATTAAAGCTTTAAAATCTACTTCTCCATCTTCTCCTTCAAACTTTATATCTAAACCTGGTGATATTGCAAAAACAAAATCCACCTTGTTTTCATTAGCTGTCTTTATAAGTTCTTTCATTCTATCTAATTCAGAATCTGGATAAGACTCTCTCCACTTTTCTCTATGGTATGGATCTGACTTTGGAGCATATATATAAGCATTCATTTTATATTCTCCATACATTTTTATTTGATCCACTCTTTCCTTTTGAGACCATGGTGTTCCATAGAAACCTTCAACTACAGCTCTCATTTTAAAACTCGGCTCATCTTTTATAATAACTTCATCTAAAATAACCTTATTATCTTTCTTTTTAATTAACTGTTTTAAACTTTTTATACCATAAAAAGTTCCTGTTTCATTATTTCCTCTTATAACTATTCTATTTCCCTCTGTATTTTCATCAGTTGCTAATACATATCCATCATCTTTACTTATTGAAAATGTGTCTACATTCATTTCTTCTAATGTATTTTCCAATTCTTCAATATTGTCATCGCGCTCTCCTATATAAATAGTAGTAGCCCCCTCAATTTCTGATTCATTGATTTTTATGCCAAATTCAGTTAACATATTTTTCAAAAGTTCAAAGGCATATGTATCTGCTAAATCTCCTCCAACTATATTAATTGAATCCTCTAAGATAAATTCACTATTTCCTATAGAAATATCTTTAGGAGTTGGATATATACTTATATCTTTAGTAATATCATTATTTTTCATATCATTTTTTAATCCCTCATCAGCTTTTACCGATACAGTTATACCAAGGTTTAAAGCCATAACAGATGCTAAACATATAGTTAACTTTCTTCTAAAATCCCTTTTAATCATAAAAATCCCCCAACATTTCATTAATATTTAATTATATTAAATACTTTTTATTCTTTATTTTCCATTTAATACATTTTTTATAATATCATACTACACATCTCTTTAAAATCGTTTTCAAATTAATTAAACAAATATTAACAGTATTAATAAATTTCTATTTAATGAACAAACTAATAAAAAATAGAAAGGGTGATTATATGAAACTATTTAAAAGATTTTATATAAGTTTATTTACTCCTAAAAGATATAAAGAACTTATTAGAACATCTGGAATCAGTGCATTCTTTTATTTACTTATTTTATCTCTTTTATTAGGTCTTTTAGCTTTTAGTAAAAATTACACTGAACTTAATAAATTTTTAATTTCTAGAAAATATGCCTTTGAAGATAAAATTCCTCCATTTGAAATTAAAGATGGAGTTTTAGACCTAAAAGATTCTAACTTTGTAGTTTTTCAAGAAGAAAATTGGACCTTTATATTAAATGATAAAGAACCTGCAAAAGACTTACTAAAAGATTATGAATCAGGAATTGCCTTTGGAAATGAATCTTTAATAATTAAATATGACAATAATAAAATTACTGAAACTAATTATTCTAGTATTAATCTCTCTTTAAATGATAATGACTTAAAAAATTCTATAAATAGTCTAGAGAAAACCTTTGGAAATACCTATTTATCCCTAATGGTTATTGTATTTATTGCTTTCTCATACATTGTAACCTTAATATTAGCTATAATAACTAAATTTATATGTAGAATAAGAAATAACCATGTAAGTTTTGGAGAAATAATGAAGATAAGTACTTATGGAATAACTCCATGCTTAGTATTATTAGCATTACTAAATTTAACAAGCTTAAATATAATTATTAGTTTTTCATTAAGCTTTTTAGTATCAATAATATATGTTTACTTTGGAATAGATTATTTAAATAAATATAATTTTAAATAGCAATACTTTTTTAAATATTATAAAAATCAACAAACTTTTAAAGCTTTAATATAAAAAATAAAAATATGGTTGTATAAACAAATTGTAAAACTTATAATTTATTTTTATACAACCACTGTATTCTTTTACTTTAAATTAATAAAATAACATCTAAATATTTAATAAATATATAAAATATATAAAGTTATTACTGATTATTATCTGCTAAAAATTCATTAGCATATCTTACCACACCACTTATATTTTTTAAAGCTTCTTCATTTAATTCTATTGCCATAAAGTTTTCTTCTGGTACTTCAAAAGGAGCTCTTATTCCCCAAGTTCCAGCTTTTTTAAATCCAAATTTAGGATAGTATTTATCATGCCCTAAAACTATTATTGAGTTATAACCAAGCTCTTTAGCTATTCTCATACCTTCTTTTATAAGTTCTCCTCCAATTCCAATACCTTGATATTTAGGTAAAACTGAAACTGGTGCTAAGGCTAAAGTTTCATATTTTCCTGTTTCATTTTCTATATTGGCTTTAGTTAATAATATGTGCCCTACTATTTCTCCTTCTTTTTCAGCCACTAGAGATAACCCATCAATAAAGTTTTCTCCTTTTCTAAGTTTACTTACTAAAACATGTTCCATATGATCACTATATTCAGCATTTTTAAATGCCTCTTCTACTAGAAGCTCTACTGTTTTGTAATCTTGCTCTGACTCTTTTCTAACAATTACTTTCATAAATATACCATCCTTTTTCATATGTTTTGTTCTTAAATTTAAAAATTAAAATATATTTTATGTAAAATACTTATTTTTAAATTTAAGAATACTATATATATTTCCTCTCTCTTATAGTATTTCAAATAAAAATAAATTTATATATATTAACCATTTATTCATGTTAAGTTTTCTTACTATATAACAACAATATTTTAAATTTTCGGAAAACCTTGTAAAAATGAATACTTTAAAGAAAAACAGATGACCACAAAGACTATTTATTGCTATTGCAGAATTACCCCTTTAATCATAATTACTATTATTTTATATGATTTGCTCTTAATATTTCTTAATATTATAATTAAAACATACAGTAATTTACTATAAAATATAATTTTAAATTCATAATTTTTTATTTCCATATAGTAGACATATTAAGTTTGCTATTTTCTTTATAGTTAAATTACGACAATTTTAGGAGAGTGATATTTTGGAATCGAAAAAGAAGATCTTGAGAAGTGTTTTATTAATTGCACTAGGTTCAAGTATCTTAGCCTTTGGTAGCTATAATTTTAACTACCAAAATAATGTAACAGAAGGTGGAGTTTTAGGCTTATTACTTTTAGTAAAAAATGTTTTTAACATATCTCCCTCTATAACTAACTTAATTATTGACTTTTCATTATTTGCAATAGGTTCTAAATTCTTTGGCAAAAAATTCTTAGCATGTTCAATATTTGCAACTTTTTGCTTCTCAGTATCCTATAAATTTTGGGAAAACATAGGATTTTTAACGCCTAACTTTACTGATAATATGTTAGTTGCTAGTGTTTTAGCAGGTATTGGAGTTGGTTTTGGTGCTGGAATAGTATTACGCGGTGGTGGTGCTTCTGGTGGAGATGATGTAATAGCCTTAATAGGTAATAAATTTACTCCTCTTAAGGTACAACATGTATATATGTTAACAGATGCCATTGTTTTATTAATGTCCTTAGTTTATTTAGATTTTAAGCAAATATTTTTCTCAATAATAGCCGTATGTATAAGTGGTAAACTAATAAGTGTCATATATGAATACAAAAATAATGGTATTAATACTAAAGATGAAAATAACGAAACTGAAGTTTTAGAGAAAAATGCTTCTCTTACAGTTTAATAATATTTAATAATATATAGAATTTAAATTAAATACTAAAGAGAGCGTGTATTAAAGTTTTAAATTTAATACACGCTCCTTTATATTTTCTATATTAAATTTTAATATATAGTATTATTTTAAATATTATTCTAAAAATACCATTTCTTAAAAACAATTAATTCTATAAATATAAATCATAAATGATATTGATAATTTTTCTCTAAAAAATTGTATATTTATTAAAAATTTTACAATATAAAACATATATTCTTTCCTCATTATGAAAAAATTGTAAATATACCTTTAAAAAAAGGTATATTCTATATAAATTAAGTATTTTTTTATTATAATGTAAGCATATTACATTTTTAATTTTTATAGAAAACTTAGATAAGAGAGATTTTTTATGAGAAACTTTTTAAAATGTGCTGTAGAATATTTGGCAAAAGATCTTGACTTTGATAAAGAATTATTAGAGCAAATTCAATATGTTGTAATTGTATTAGCATTTGAATTTATTAAATGTATTTCTGTAATTATAATTTCTGGAATCTTTGGATATTTTAAAGAAAGCTTAATAATAATTCTTAGCATGTGCTCTATAAAGCCATTTATTGGTGGTTATCATGAAGATAGCCAATTTAAATGCTTTATTGCCACATTAATTATTACTACGAGCATAATTATGCTTGTTATTTTTAACAATCTAGGTTTATTTAGTATTGTTATTTTAAATTTGTTTAGTATTTTTAGTATTTATAATAAAGCTCCAGTAATAGATAGTAGATTCCCTTTAACCAAAGAAAATTTAATCAAAAAAAATAAAATATTAAGTGTCACAAATTCAAGTATTCTTTTCTTGATATCCTTAATATTTTTTAAAATTTCATGGGTCTCTCAAACGATAACATGGACTTTGTTAATACAATCATTACTATTATTTAATAAATATAAAAAGGAGGATTTTTAAAATGAGAAAAAAAATATTATCAATGTTAGCACTATTAACTACATTAACTATCAACGCTTCAACTACTTCTTTTGCTACTATAGGATTAGAAGAAATGCCTGAATCTATGAAAAAATTTAGATAAAAATGAATAAGACTATATTTTTAGCTGATACGATAAACTCTTTTTTACAATGTGTATTATTTATAATTACAATAAATTTATGCAGTAAAAAAGAATATAAAAAACCAAAGTCAAAAATGTTATTATATATATTTATTTTGTGGACAATAATATCACTAGCAACTTTTTTTATGGGGAATTCAAGTGTTGCAACATTAATTCTTCATTTAATAATGTTAATTTTTGGAGGTATAATATATAAAGATGATTTTTTAGCTGCTGCTATTGGATTTAGTTTGATTTATGCATTAATTGTTATAACCTTAATAATTTCATCTTTTGTATATAATTTTTTGTCCCAAAATATATCATTAATAAATAAAAGTAACATATTTAATATAATTTTAATGTATTTTCCACAGTATATACTTGCCTTTTTAGTTTTATATAAAAAGAAAAGTATATACTCACTTTACAAAACTATAAAGTCTAGAAATAGTGCAATTATATATTTAATACTCTTTACAATAGTACTAGACTTTATAGCTTCATTTAATGCTATTATTAATGCAAAAGATAATCCTATATTTACAGAAATAATATTAACCTTATTATTCATATTTATAATATTTATAATAATATATTTTTCTAACATAGAAAAAAAATCAAAAGAAATTGAGCTACTAAATTTAAATTTAGAACAGAATATTAGCTCTTTAAGAAAATTAAAACATGATTATGGTTCTCAAATTTCTTATTTATATGGATTGCACCTTATGGGAAATTATCAAAAATTAGGAGAATTATTGAAAAATATAATAGATGGTAATGATAATATTATTAATAATATTGTTATGTCTCATGACACTTCAATTATATCAATGATAGTAAATAGTATTAATTTAAGAGATATTACTATATTGATAGATGAAAATGCTGATTTATTAGAAACTAATGTAAATGAATTAGACTTTCAACGCATAGTTTCTAATATATTAAGAAATTCTGTTGAAGTTTTAAATGGTAATGGTTCAATAAAAATTAATACTTATTATAGTTTTAATTATTTTGTATTAAAAATTCAAAATAATGGTCCTAAAATTCCAGATCAAATAGTAAATAAAATATTTGATACTGGATTTACCACAAAGGAAAATAAAGAAAGTAATAATGGATTTGGACTAGCTATAGTAAATGAGTTAGTAGAATCATATAATGGTAAAATTCAAGTAAGTAGTACTTATGAATTCACTGAATTTACAATATACTTACCTACAATAAAGTAAGGAAAGAAACAGATTTCTCTATTCTGTTTCTTTTTTTCAACTTTATTTTAGAATATACATAAAATTATATTAGGCTTTTTATTGCTTTAATACATTATAAGGTTTCATTTATTTATATAACCATCCAAATAAACACAATTTAATCTATTTAAACTTAATTTATAAAAAGTGTACCAACTCAATAATATTAAAACCACTCTATATAAAAATTACAATTATGGTGGTTCTTCACTTTATGTTACAATATCTTATAATAATATTATGTAGTTGAGTTTTTAAATAAAAATATAATCATTTATACTTAATAGTTTATATTAACATAATAATTTAGCTACAATTTCTTAATTTAATAATTTAAGTTGAATTTAATTAGATTAAAATCACAAAAGTGTAATTAATTTGAGGTGTTTTAAAATGGATATATGTGTTAGACCTGTATGGGCTGAAATAGATTTAGATGCAATAGCAAGTAATATGAAAGAAATAAAAAACTTAGTTGGTGAAAAAGAAATAATAGCCGTTGTTAAGGCTAATGCTTATGGTCATGGAGCTTTAGACATAGCTTCTACTCTTTTAGAAAATGGTGCTTCTAGATTAGCAGTAGCTATAATAACAGAAGCTGATGAACTTAGAGATGCTGGAATAACTGCACCTATTATGATTTTAGGCTATACTCCTATAAGTTTTGCTGAGAATTTAATAAATAATGAAATTGAACAGACAGTTTATGATGTGGAGTATGCTAAGGAATTATCTGACTTCGCATTAAAACTTGGTAAAAAAGCTAAAATACACATTGCAATAGATACAGGAATGGGTAGAATAGGTTTCCTTCCAAATGAAGAAGGATTAAATAAAGTTTTAGAAATCTGTTCTTTACCTGGAATTGAAGTGATAGGATTATTTACTCATTTCTCAACATCAGATGAAAAAGATAAAACTTATACTTATGAGCAATTTTCAAAATTAACTGATTTTAATAAAGCTTTAGAAGACAATGGTATATACATTCCGTTAAAACATGCTTCTAATAGTGGAGCTATTATGGATTTGCCTGAAACTTATTTAGATGGAGTTAGATGTGGAATTATTTCTTATGGATATTATCCCTCTGAAGAAGTAAAAAAAGAAAACTTAAAACTTAAACCAGCCCTTACATTAAAAACTAACGTAGCTTTTGTTAAAGAACTAGATGAAAATATGTATATAAGCTACGGAAGAACCTATAAAACTGAAAAGAAAAGTAAAATTGCCACTCTTCCAATCGGATATGCTGATGGATATTCAAGACTTCTTAGCGGAAAAGCCAAAGTCATAATAAATGGTCAATTTGCTAATGTTATAGGTAGAATTTGTATGGATCAATGTATGATTGATGTAACTCATATAGAAGATGTTAAAATTGGTGATGAAGTAATTCTTTTAGGTGAAGAAAATGGATTGAAATTTGATGCTAATGATATGGCTGAAATTATGGGAACAATAAACTACGAAATACTTTGTATGATTAGCCACAGAGTTCCTAGAATATATAAAAAGAATAATGAAATAGTTAAGGTAAGAAATTATATTTAATAAAATAGAGTGTATTAAAATAACTTTTAATACACTCTATTAATCTAGTCATTAAAATTTCATATAAATCCTTTTTATCTAAAAAGTTTTATTTTATCTTTCAGTTCTTAAAGTTATAGATTCTTTTGAAGAAAGCTTTCCATAACTATATTTTGCTACAATTTTAAAGTTATATATAGTATGTCTATTTAATCCTTTAAACTTATAAGTAGTCTCATCTTTTCCTAATTCAGCTACTTTTTTACCATCTTTATATAGTACATATCCTTCTAATCCAAATGAATTTTCAGGAGCATTCCACCAAACAGTTACATTTTTCTTTGAAATATTAGTTGCTTTAAAATCTCTAACTGAACTTACTATAATATCTGAAGAATTCATATCTTTTAAAGCTCCTTCTATTAAACCCTTTAATTCACATAAAACTTTATCCACATCTACTTTTAATGAATTTTCATCATTTTTAACTCTTTCAGCCTCTAAAATAGCATCTTCTAATTTTATTTTTATTCCTTCAAGATAATCAAATCCTTTAAGTTTTTCTAAAACATCATATGCTCTTTCTATCTCAGAATTTAATTCATCTTTATTAGGAACTTTTGAAAGTTCAAATTTAGCTTCTGCTTCAGTTAAATCAGAAATAGCATTATTTATAATCTCTTGATTTGCACCTTGATTGTTTAATACTTCTTTAGCTTTATCTAAAGCATTTCTAAGTTCTTCTATAGCATTAGGAATATATACTCCTTCTGCATAGTCTAATTTACTTTTTATTGTAGATATTATCTCTTCTAATTGCGCTTTATCAACTTTATTAACTGCTTCAACGAAAGTATCTATAGCTTCTTTTAAAGTATTTGTTATATTTCTAATCTCTTCTAAAGTTGTAGAACTTTCAAATTCTTTCTCAACAATTCTTATAGCTTCTTTTAACGCATATACAGATTCTTTAGAATACTGTCCATTTCCATTTCCAACTACTGCATTTTCTACCTTTTCCTTAGCTAAAAGTACCATTGATTTATATGCAGTTTCAGCACTTACAGAATCATAGTATGCATTTAATATATTTTTAAGCTCCTCATAAGCTGTGTCTATTTCACTTTGTGAAACTTGCTTTTTATTATAAACTTCTTTAGCTTCATTATTTTCTGATTTTAACTTTTTAACTTCTAAATTTACTATAGACTTTTCATTATAGTTCATACTATTCATAAGACTTGGTAATATTTCATTTAGTAAAATATCAACATCACTTATTAAAACTGCAAGTTTAGTTCTATTTATTTGAACAAATCCCTTATAGAATTCATTTAAAGCTATTTTTAAAGTGCTTATAACTTCATTAGCCTCTTTTGAATTCACATCATTTCCTAAAGCTAATTTTGCCTCATCTATTGCATTTCCAAGTAATTCTTTTGATTTAGAAGTATAATTCCCAGCCATATCACCAACTACTGCACTATTATATACATCTTCAACAACTCTTATATAAGAATCTAAACTTGAAGTAGAGTCTCCTTTGTAAATTCTAATTTCTCCAATCTTAACCTCATCACTACTAAAATTAAATCTTATAAATCTTCCTATTTTTCCTAATTTTAATATATTTGAATACATGTCTTTATTCTCTTGATTTTTACTCTCATCAACTAAATTTGTCCACTCTGTTCCATCATTAGAAAGCTCTATAGAATATTTTAATGGCGAATTCCCTTTGCTTACTATATCTATTACTGATATATCATTTTCCTTGCTTAAATCAAAAGTTACAGACTTTTTATCTTCTTTTGGAATCCAAAGAGTATTTTCATTTCCATCTCTTAAATTATTTAATTCACAACTATTTGAAGTTGTCTCAACCTTAGTCTCATCTTTCATAGCTAGATTTTCTGGAATTGCAAATACCTTTAATTCAGCAGCTGAAGCAAATCCTCCAACCCCTTCTAAAGCTACAAGTTTAACATGAGTTGCCTTTTTACTATTGAATTTTAATATTTTTAAACTTCCACTATCATCCCAATTTCCTTCAGATATTTTTCTAAAATTATTTCCATCGTTGCTTACATAAAACTCATATTTAGTTATATTTCCATTTTTAGAACCACTTCTAGGTAAGTAAGTGAATTTGTTAATTTCGTAACTTCCTCCAAGTTCTAAAGTAATACTTTGTGGCAATTTTTCTACTGGAGAATATTTTGTATGCCATATAGTATTTTCTTTTCCATCAATAGCAAACTTCGCTACCCCTTCATTTCCTACATCTGGATGCTCTGATGTTGCTGTAACTTTCATATTTCCTTGTGGTAATGCTATTGAAGCTTGTTCACCTTTATTTATAGCCTCTCTACTCATAGCTTTAATTTCAGCAATAGCTGCCCAAGCTTGATCAAATGAACCACCTGGCGCTTTCCCAGTAATGGTAGCATGTATTTTACTTATTTCTTTTTTTACAGGTATATTATATGATTTTTCATTATCCTCTGTATTAGAAGTCATATCTAGTACGGTCTCTCTATTTCCACTTGTATCTTCTACTTCTACTTTAAATTGAAATCTAAGTCCTGACTTTTCAAAGTGAAGCTCTAAAAACTCAACATTTTCTGTTCCTTGTAAATCAATAGATGTAGTTGCTGGAGTTTTTCCATTATTACTGACCCAAAGGGAATTTAAATCCCCATCTGTAATATTAGATAATGATTTCCCATTCTCTGCCTCTGCTCCAGTAACTGGTTTACCTAAAGCAACGTTAACATACTCATCTAAATTTTCTTTTCCCTCATATACCATTATTTCTGCTAACTCTGGTATTTTATATGATGGACTTAACTCTAAATTCACCCCAGTTAATGAAACCTTAACTTTTTTAGCCTTTCCAGTAAAGTCAACCTTTTCAATGACACCCTTACTAGAATAATCATTTGATTTATCTGATACTGTTAACCATTGTCCACTTTCATTCATAACTTCTACTTTATATGTTACCGCCCTATCACCAGCTTGATTTCTAAAAGCAAATTCTATTCCATCTACACTTTTAATTCCTTGTAAATCTACAGTTACACTTGAAGGATATCCTTCTTTATCAGCAACCCAAATAGTTCCTGTATTTCCATCTGTAATGTTAGTTAAAGGATTAGATTCAATTTCCCCATGAGTTTCACTACTTACAGGCTTTCCTAGAGCAATATTAACTCTTTCCACTGATTCACTTTCACCTAATATTTTATCCATATTAGTTACTGAATAATTCTCCATTGCTATCTTAGCAAGTTCTCCTAAACTTTCATTAGAAGCTTTTGTAGGATAAAGCTTATCTGTATCACTCTTCTTATTTACCCAGTCATACTCAATCTTAAACCAATCTATATTAGGTGCTTTAGTTCCTACATCTAATTCAGTTTGTAATCCATTTATCCATTTTTCCCACCTAGCATAATAGTAATCTTCAGTTAATCCTGACCATTGTCTATTAGAATAATCTTTAAGACCACCACCATCAGCATTACTTCTTGAACCCCAAGTTGTTACTAAAGCTCTAGCATTAAACTCAAATAAGTCCTTAGTCCAATCATCAGCGTCCTTAAGCATAGTTCTAGCATCTTCAATCCAATTTCCTATTAAAAATTCCGGTCTAGTTGATAATACTCTCTCTTGAATCTTAACAATTTCTAAAAACTTTCCTGAAACAAATTTAAATCTCTCTGCATTTCCATTATTATAAGCATTACACATAACCTCATAATATTCTTGAGCTGAGTTAGCTAATAATTGTTTTAATATATCAGCAAAGTCGTAAAGAAATGCATCACTATCTTTAAATTCATCATAGTTCTTTGCAAATATTTCAACAGCTTTTTCAAACTCACTCTTATCATAAACTATTTTTGAATGTCCCCAAGTTGAAGCACTTTTTATTCCAAATCCAGGTCTTGCATTTATAATAGACTCAGCAGCTCCTTGGTAATAGTCATTTCTCTTTTTATAAGCAGTGTCTAATATAATATTCCAAGCTTGTGAAATATCTCCATTAGTCTTACCATATCTTCTTTTAATATAATCTTGAGTCCATGTTCTAAAGTTTATTTGATTTCTAGTCCAAGCCATATCAAATAAAAGTTCATATGCTAAAGGATTTGTATTTATAGCCTCTGGTGTAATGCCTATACCAATCATATACTCTGAATTAGCTAAAGCCTTAGGAATTTCTGTTGCAAGTTTTTCTGGTGCTGCGTCAATACCCATTCTTCCACCAAAGTTATGAAGCATATTCCAAATCCATGGTAACTCTCTATCCTCTAATCTATTCCAATCTGAACTCACCTCTGAGAAAAGATCTAAAACCATAGCTTGGTCTTTTTTAATTAATCCTTCTAATTTACTATTACTAGGATTTCCTTGCCAGTTTTGTATAACCCAAACTGCATCATTATCATGCTGTATCATCTTATTTTGAATTGTTTCATATATCTTTCCATTATCTAAATCACCAGTATTTCCTCCCTCATGGAATGGATCTACTCCATAGAAGTTAGTTACATCTCCAAATACTTCTTTTTGCTTTTTATAAAAGACATCTGCAATTTTTTGAAAATAATCTATCTCACCTTCATTTACATATGTTTTAAGCATATCTGGTCTATCAAAACCACACCATCCACCTTGAGAAATAGTTTGTGCTTCTGGATTTTTCTTTTTAAAGTCTCTAGGCACCATACCTGAATATCCTTGAAGAACAGGATTTATTCCAAAGCTTTGCATTCTATCATGCATCTTTCTTCCAAGTTCTACTCTTTGTTCAAACCAATCATTTGGAAGTGGTCCTCCAAATCCAGTCATATTTTGCATATAGAACCAAGCAAAATATGCAGGTCCTGAAATAAACTCCTTAACCTCTTCATCACTATATCCAAATTCTTTTAAAGTTCTTCTTAGAACCTCTTCTTGTCCAATTATATCTAAGACTAAATTAACACCATTCATAGCACACCAATCTAAGAATTCTTCATATTGATCCCAATCCCAGAAAGACATTGTGTAAGAATAAGTACAGAAGTTTAATGCATATCTATACTCATATGGAGTATCTATAACTACTCTTTCTCCAACAGAGGGAATTGTTTTAGGCATTTTCAAATTAGATCCCATTATTGGATTATAACTTAAATTACAATAATTTTTTAAATAATAGTTAAATCCTGATGCTAAGGAAACACCATTATTTCCTTTTATTAAAACCTTTCCATCTTGTGAATCAGAAACCTCAAAAACATCATTTCCATTTAATTGATCTCTTATTTCAAAAATAAACTTATCTTTAAATTCTTCTCCTATTACTCTACCAACTAAATTCTTTATTTCGTTTAAAGTCTTTTCACTAGCATAAGCACTATCATTCTCAAATTTCTCATATTCAGTAGCCCATGAAGTTTCACTAAAATTCCTTGTATTAATTTTCTTAACTTCCGGTAAAATTTCTCCTGTACTTTTACCAAATACATTTATTTCAGCTATATTCACCCTGTCACTACTACTATTTTGAACTACATCAATTCTAATTTTTCCAGCTCTTACATTGTCAATAGTATGTATATTACCATTACTATCTGATACATTATCATTATTTTTATATGCTATTTTATTAAAGTTTTCTCCATCCTCTGAAGCATATATATTATATTTATACACAGCTTCATCCTTATTAAATATTTCAATCTTTGATAATTCGTAAATTCCACCTAAATCAATCTCTATCCATTTGTAATCATTTGAAGATTCCCAATATGTAGACAAATCACCATCTATGGCTAAATCAGCTGTATTGCCTCCAGTATTTCCCTTTGCAGTTACAGTAACTCCTTCTGTAATCTCAACATCAGTTGATGCCATTACATTAATTACACTTGGATTAACTAATCCAAATACAAAAGTACTTGCTAAAACACAAGCCATTTGCTTTTTAAATTTTTTACTAAACAATTTAAAATCCCCCTTCACTATATTTAATAAAACTACTTTTTGTTGTGTTTTACTATTTATATTAATATGTTTAGCAAAATAAAAAAATGTATCTTATTACAAAAACTACATAATATTACATAAACAAGTAAGCATTTAAAATAAAATCAAAAAAATTAGAGATTATAGCTAACTTTAATTAGCCATAATCTCTAATTTTTCAACTTAAAATATTTTCTATTTTTAATTACTGTGGTCCCATATATGGATTATTTCTAGTTTTATCTTTTCCAAGTTTTCTTGATTCCTTAGAGTATCCTATTTCATTAGCAGTTTCATTTTTCATTTTTTCTACTTCTTTTTTAGTTTTTTGACTAGTCTTTTTATTATCTTTACTGTTTTTATTATTTTTATGAGACAAAGTTAAACACTCCTTTCAAATTTAGTTCCTAATTAGTATTTAACTTTAATAACTCATATATCCTTAAAATAACTTTCCAAAACTGTTTACCCTTTCCTAAAACACACTAATATTTTACTTCCTCAAATTTATAATCCTTTCTAAGCATCATTATTATACATTTTGTTATGGAATAGAACAAATAACCTATGCATACTATTACTTAAAATATAGTTTTGTTCTTAAATTATCTCTACAAACTATACAAATGTATAGAAAATTCTTAGTTTATAATTAATTCTTAATTAAACAAAAGCCCTAAGTTTTAAACTTAGAGCTTTAAAATCTAAACTAAATTATCATTTGAATAATAATAATTTCCATTTATAACTTCCATATCTTTTAATTTTTGAGAATCAACATAAGTTACTGGTATATAAATATATTCTATTAGTTTATTTTTTCCTAACTTGTCAGAATACTTAGTAAAAGCTAGCATGTATACATCATTTATTTCTGAGTTGTATATTTTTTCAGGTGCGTAAGTATTCATCTCTTTAAAAAAATCGCTTACATCTTGGTATGGAGATATTAAATAAACTTCATCCCATTCAAAAGCTATATTTTTATTTAAAGAAATTAAATCTAGCTTTTTATCCTCTTCACTTTCTATAATACTTATAACTTCTTTGTTTAATGACTTATTTTCTCCCATATAGTCATTATGATACAACCCTAGATATACTATAGATATTAAAAATATTATTACTAAAGTTGTAACAGAGATAGCAACCTTTTTCTTCATACAGACCACCTCTCAAAAACAAAATTTCCTTTTAAAAAAGTAAGATATATTTTTCTATATCTTACTTTAATTTTACCATATATTTAATTATCATTATATAATTTAAAATAATTTAACATTATAACTAATCTTATAATTGAATTAATCATAATATTTCAAAATAAAACTTATAATTCACTATTATTCTTACATATACTTTAATTTTAATATATAACTTAAATATATTTTATCTTAAATCATATATAAGAAACTTTGTCTTTTATTTTCTTGCCATTTGTATTTTTACTTTTTTACCCTTTATAGTAACTTCTTTAAAGCTCTTTAAAACTTTATCGCCTTTTCCATTTAATATATCAACATATGAAAAACCATCTTGAACATCTATTATTCCAATATCTTCTCCTGTTAAGCCTGGTAAATTACTAAAACATCCAACAATATCAAAGGCTCTTATTTTCTTTTTCTTTCCACCATTAATATGTATTTTAACTATATCACTATGAACTTCTTTCTTGGGTTTTTTACTCTCTTTTAATTGAACCTTTTGGCTTTCCTTAAATATTTTTCTTCCAGACTTAACCTCTTCATCAACAGGAAGACTTGCTTTTCTTATTTCATACCCAATATATTCTTCAACATTTTCTAAATATTTCTTCTCATAATGATTTACAAAAGTAATAGCTTTTCCTTCTCTTCCCGCTCTACCAGTTCTTCCTATTCTATGAACATAGCTTTCTGTTTCCATTGGAACCTCATAATTTATAACAAGTTCTATGCTATCTACATGAATTCCTCTAGCAGCTATATCAGTACAAACTAATACTTTAAAGTGCTTATCTCTAAAGTTTTCCATAACCTCAATACGCTTTTTTTGCTCCATATCACCATGAAGCTCGTTACAAGTTATTCCTTCATCTCTAAGCATCTTGTAAACAGACTTAACCTTATTTCTTGTATTACAAAATACTATAGCACTATCTGGATGATAAGCATAAAGACATTTCCATAAAGCTTTCTCCTTATTTCTCTCCTCTATTTCAAGTACACTTTCTTCTATTCTCTCTCTATTGAATACCTTTGATTTAATCTCTAAAAGCATAGGATTTCTCATATAATCTTCACATATTTCCTCTATTTCTTTAGAAAATGTAGCTGAAAATAATGCAGTAGTTTTGTTTGATCTTAATTCTCCTAATATATCCTTTATTTGATCAATAAATCCCATTGAAAGCATTTTATCAGCTTCATCTATGACAACATAATTCACTTCGCTTAGGTCTAAAGTGCCTCTTTCCATATGATCAAATACTCTTCCTGGAGTTCCTACTACTATATGCACTCTTTGTTTAAGTTCTCTAATCTGCTCATTAAAAGGTTGTTTCCCAAATATAGCTGCACATCTTACCTTTTTTATTCTTCCTATATTAGAAATCTCATCTTTAACTTGAATTGCTAACTCTCTAGTTGGCGTTAAAACTAGACACTGAACCTTTTTTTCTTCAATATTTATCTTTTCACAAACAGGTATTCCAAAACTTGCAGTTTTACCACTACCAGTTTGAGATTTAACTATTATATCCTTACCCTTTAATAACTTTGGAATAGAAGCTTCCTGAACCTCTGATGGATTTTTATATCCTAAGTTATTAAGTGCTTTAATAATATCCTCACTTAGATTTAATTGATTAAATTTCATATATTATTTTTATCTCCTTTTTAAAACTTTATTAGTCTTCTTATAGTTATACCATATATTCATTTTTTCTACTAATTTTAATTACTAAAATCCTAATAAAATAAGATTATATTATATTTTCTTATTTATTCTTTTCTCTATTTTTATTTTTTAATAACTTTTTAAAAGAATCTTATTTTATAAAAATAAAAAGTGAAAACAAGCAATATATTTTTTATTGCTTATCTTCACTTTAAACTATTTATTTTAATAAAATATTAATTTTAATTAATTCTTAACCTTTACTTAATTATCTAATAAATAACTATATACAAATTATAAACTTTATTTTAAAAGTCTAACTACATTTTCAGTTGTTATCTCTAAATTCCTACTTCCTTCTTTTAAAGCTTCATCTAAAGTTAAAACTCCAGTCATTATACTAAATATACTCTTTATACCTGTTTCATAAAGACCTTGTATTCCTTCGCCAACTTTTCCAGAAAAGGCAATTGTAGAAACTCCATTTTCCTTAGCTACAGTAGCAACTCCCATTGGTGTTTTTCCATATATAGTTTGATTATCTATACTTCCTTCACCAGTAAATACAAAGTCTGCTCCCTTTACTTTTTCAGCTAACTCTGTATGTTTTATTACAAGCTCTATACCTCTTTTTAATTGACCTCCTAATAGTAATAAAGCAGCACCTAATCCTCCAGCAGCACCAGAACCTTCTATTTGTGAAACTTCTTTTCCTAAGTCTTTTTTTATTACCGAAGCATAATGAGCTAAATTATTATCTAACTCTTTAACCTTCTCTGGAGTAGCCCCTTTTTGAGGACCAAATACTGCTGAAGCTCCTTTTTCTCCTACTAATGGATTAGTTACATCACAAGCTACTTCTATTGATACTTCTTTTAATCTTTTATCTAAAAAACTTAAATCAATACTTTCTATATCTTTTAATGCTCCTCCACCAAAGGCTATTTGATTTCCATCTTTGTCTAAAAGTTTTCCACCTAAAGCTTGAAGCATTCCACATCCTCCATCATTAGTGGCACTTCCACCGATTCCTATAACTAAATGTTTTATTCCTTGATCTAATGCAGCATTTATAACTTCTCCAGTTCCAAAAGTTGTTGTTATTAAAGGATTTCTTTCTTCTCTCTTAACAAGTTGAATTCCTGAAGCACTAGCCATTTCTATAACAGCAGTCTTTCCATTGCCCAAAACTCCATAGAAAGCTTCCACCTTGTTTCCTAAAGGTCCAGTAACATTTACTCTTTCAATTCTTCCTCCAGTAGCATGAACTAAAGCTTCTACAGTTCCCTCTCCACCGTCAGCCATTGGAACCTTTATGCATTCTGCATCTTTAAAGACTTTTTTAATTCCTCTTTCCATAGCATTACAGGCTTCCATTGAAGTCATACTTTCCTTAAATGAATCTGGTGCTAATACAAATTTCATCTATATTTCCTCCTAATAGATTTTATCTTAATCTTTTATTTTAAAATTCACTGTGTTTTTACTAAAAACTCTGTTTTAAATCATAAATCTTAAAAGTAAACTTTTCTTTATTCATTAAATAACTATTTTAATATTATTCCAAACATTATAGTAGATACAATTGTCATTGTTAATCCAACTAAAGATTCATATGGTATAAGTTTAAGTCTTTCACCCATATCCATTGCTACGCTTCCTCCAGTAGAATGGAAGAAACTTCCATGTGGTAAGTGGTCTAAAACTGTAGCCCCAGCATGTATCATAGCTGCTGTAGCAAGTGGTGCCACTCCTAATTGAACAATTGTTGGACCAAATACTGATGTAGCAACTGCTGTTCCTGAAGTAGTAGAGGCAGTTGCTGCTGACATAAGTATTCCTGAAACTGGTGCTAACATAAAGCTTGGTAATCCTAAAGCGTTTATTCCACTTATAATAACATCCTTCAATCCTGAATTAGCAATTATTCCTGCTAAAGTACCTGTACCTATTAAAAGTATAGCTACACCACTCATCTTAGCTAGTCCATATGTTGCATATTTATTAATATGCTTAATCTTTCCCATAGCTATTATTCCACATATACCACCTATTGGTAAGGCTATTAATGGATCTATAGCAATTCCTGCTATTGGTCTTAGCATTAATAATATTATTGCTACTAATGGTCCAACCATAGCTTGTAAAAATCTAGGCATATCTGTTAACTCTTTCATATGTTCATCAGATTCTACTAAAGAACCTTTTTTCTTTATTCTACTTGCTAATATGCATGTAATTATAACTCCAAATATAGCTGGCACTATACCTGCTATCATGACATTAGTTAATGAAACTCCTAAATTGTCTGCTGCTGCAATGGTATTTGGGTTTGGAGACATTATATTTCCTGCCTTTCCACCACCAACCATAGCTAATAATATAGCTGGTTTACTTAAACCTGATTTGTGAGCTATTGCTAAAGCTATTGGAGATACTGTTATTACTGAAACGTCTACAAAAACTCCAACCATTGTTAATACCATTGTAGCTATTGCTAAGGCTATAAGAGCTCTTGATTCTCCAATCTTCTCAACTATTGTTTCTGCAATCTTAGCTGCCGCTCCTGATTCAATTAACACCCCTGCTAGTACCCCAGCTGTAAGTATTCTAAGGATAGCAGGCATCATATTTTGGGCTCCATCCATCATTAAATTAACTGTGCCTGTTAGTCCTGCTCCACCAGCAAGTCCTCCTATTAAAGCTCCTAGTATAAGTCCATATGCTGGGTGAACCTTTTTTATGATTAGAGTAATTGCAATAACTAATGCAATTACTGCTCCTAAAGCTGTAACTGTTACATTCATAATAAATTCCTCCTTCTTATTAAACTCATTTATTCTTATTTATATTGACGAATTTCATTGTATAAGTTTTCATATCCAAAATCATTATTTAATATCACTAAAATAAAAAGGTTTTCTTTATGCATATGCACAAAGAAAACCTTTTTTTATTTTAATTGACTTACTATATATGCAATCAAAAATTGAAATAAATCTAAATAATTATCAAAACTTAGGCCTGTTATTTCCTCAATTCTATCTAATCTATAATTCAATGTATTCCTATGTATATGTAAGGCTTCTGCTGTCTTTTTCCTCTCTCCACTATGCTTCATATAGGATATAAAAGTTTCTAATAATTCTTCTCCCATATTTTCCTCTAATATCTTGTTATTAATAATTTTCCATTCCTCTTCATCTAAAAAATTATCTAAGTAACTAAAAACCTTTACTTTTTTATAATCGTAAAAGAACTCATTTTTATATAATTTATTTCCTATGTCTACGGCCTCTACTGCCTCATTCATAGATTTTGATATAATTTTATGTTTTGAACTTAATCCTATCTTAAAATTTGTGTCATTCATAATTTCCTTTAACTCGTTTAATCTCTTATAAATCAAATTATTATCTACTAAAATTACAACTATTCTATTTGAAGTTAAATTTATATAATACTCATCTTCTTTTATGAATCTTTTTATTTTTTTAATTATTTCCTTAAATTGATCTTTTTTAAATTCCAATACAAGTATTATTCTATCTAATGAAATATCTATGCCTACATTGATTCCCCTTTGAATAAATTCTAAGTCATAGGATTCTTTTGAATACAACCATTCATAAATAAATTCTTCTTTCAATCTTTCTTTAACTATATGCTTGTTTAAAGTGTACTCTTGATTTATTAAAAGCTCAGCAGTAACAGTTACAAGTTGTGTAAATTGCCTAACATTTTTAGGATTTCCTGTTATGCCAATAACCCCTATAACTTTTTCTCTAAAAAATATAGGTGAATTAACTCCAGATTTTACCTTCCCCTCATCTTTACATATTTCAATCACCTTTTTTACTCTTAGAGCTTCTAAAGCCCCATTATGTATCATTCCTATTCTACTTGAATCACCAGTACCTATTATTACTCCTTTATTATTCATTATGTTTACATTGTAAGGAATAACCTCCATCATTTTATTAACTATATTTTGAGCTAACTCCCTATTTAACATTATAATACGCTAAGTATATAGATGTTTATACTTAACTCCTCCTCTCCTTGAAACTCCCACAACTATAATTTATAGTATTCTATCTAAGCTTATATAAACTGATACTAACAAAACATTTACAACAGTAAAAAAGGATATGTATCAAAACTAAATAATAAAACTTATTAAAAATATAAATCTATTAATTCTCATAATATAATTTCAAGTTTTATTAAAAAGTTATTTTGATACATATCATACAAATTTACATACACATATTTTCCTGTTTACTATTATTTATTTTTTTAAGGCTAAAATATCCTATGAAGCTTAAAACTGTACTTGGAATAACAAAAATTAAATCCATTGGAAATACAATAAATGATATTAAATAAAGGATTCCTGAACTTAAAGCAAATCCTCTTTTATTTTTTATATAGGAAACCCAATTAAATATTGTAGCTAAAACAAATAAAACCATATGTGGTATAACAATAATAACTGCAAGAGCTGATACAGCCTTTTCCATATCAACATCACTTACAATCCCTACAGAAAAATATGCTAAAAAAAATCTAATCAAAAGCAATGAATAAATAGTTCCTATTATTCCAGATGCCAACAATATTTTTGAACGTTTTTTATGATTCATTTTACCAAAAACCCCCTTAATTTATACTATTAAATAAGGCTCTATCTTAAAATTTATTCTTTATTATTTTATAAAGCTAATTTATATATTTTAAGTATGTCCTCTGTGTTTAATTCTACAAAATTACCTACTGTATGTTCATTATTATCTGTGCATTTTTTAGCCATTTCTTCTAATCTATCTTCATCTATTTCTAGCTCTTTTAAAGTAACTGGAAGATTTATTGATTTGAAGAATTCTTTAAGTTTCTTAATTCCTTCTAAAGCAACCTCTTCCTTAGTTTTATCTTCAACTTGAACATCAAATACTCTAGTAGCAAATTGATTAAATCTATCTAAATCATGCGTATAAACAAACTTCATCCAAGCTGGAAATATAACAGCTAATCCTGCCCCGTGAGTAACATCATATATTCCACTTAGTTCATGTTCTATATTATGTGATGCCCAATCTGTTTCTCTTCCTGTACTTAAAAGATTATTATGCGCTATTGTTCCAGCCCACATAACCTCTGCAAAACTATCATAATCTTCCTTATTTTTTAATACCTTAGGAACATTATTTATTACTGTTTTCATTGTTCCCTCAATTAATCTATCTATAAGTTCAACATTTTTTGTATTTGTGAAATATCTTTCCATTAAATGAGCTAAAATATCTGCACTTCCAGCTGCTATTTGATATTCTGGTAAAGTAAAACATAGTTCTGGATTTAACATTGAAAATTTAGGATATAAAAGTGGTGATCCTGTTGCTCTCTTATACCATCCATCTTCATTAGTTATAACAGTTCCTGAACTCGATTCACTTCCTGCTGCTGGTATTGTTAATACTGTACCTAATGGTAAAACTTTTTCTATTTTAATATTTTTAGTAAAGAAATCCCATACATCTCCATTATAAGGAACACCAAGAGCTATAGCTTTAGCTGAATCAATAACACTTCCTCCACCAACTGCAAGTATAAAGTCAACTTTGCTATTTTTACAAAGTTCTATTCCTTTTTTAACTAAGCTTAATCTAGGATTAGGCTTAACTCCTCCAAGTTCTATTACATGTAATCCTGCTTTATTTAAAGAATCTAAAATTCTATCATATACCCCATTTTTTCTAATACTTCCTCCACCATAATGAAAAAGTACTTTACTTGCTCCTAAGCTTTTAATTTCTTCTCCAACAGAGGATTCAACTCCTCTACCAAAGTTAATTTTAGTAGGATTATAAAAAGTAAAATTATTCATTTAACTCACCCTTTCTCTTTTTCCAATACTATTTAAATTAATTACCTTTACAATATTATATTCTAAATAAAAGATTATATAAATATATTTTACAATCAAAAAGGCAACCTTCCCTAAAAAGTTGCCTTTTCCTTATACCTAATTTCCCACTTGGCAAGCTATGCTTACCATTTTCTTCAAGTAATTAAAGAAGTGTTTCTTTTAATTCCCTTACTATCTGTTAGTATTATCTTCTATATAAATATTACTTAAATTCTTAATTATTTTAATGTTACTTTTAAAGTATGAACTTCAAATGGTTTAAATGTAAGGTGCATTGTTTCTTTGTTTAATTCTTTTCCATCTATACTATCTTCTATTAAGTTAACCATTTCTACATTTTCATGTGGAACATTTATATTAACTTTAGCCTTAGCATCTTCCCCATGACACTCATATAATCTGATTATCATCTGGTCACCATCTTCAGCTTTTTTAATTGTATCAATTATTACATTTTCACAATCTATTGAAGCCATTGCTTCTTTAACTAGGTTTTCACCTAAGTTTTCACTATAAATCACTTGTATTGGAGCATTAACTTCATGAGCTTCATGAACAACATTTCCTTCGATATAGTCTCCTATATGCGGGAATAAGCAATAAGTAAATTCATGCTCTCCCCTATCAGCATTTGGATCTGGATATCCTGGACTTCTTAATAGATTTAAGTCTATTTTAGTTTCTAAAACATTGTGTCCATACTTAGAATCATTTATTAAAGCAACTCCATAATCCCTTTGTGATAAATCTATCCATCTTTGAGCACATATTTCACCCTTAGCCATATCCCATGAAGTATTTCCATGAGTTGGTCTCTTTATTGTACCAAATTGTATTTCACAATCTGCCTCTCTAGTATAAACATTAGTATTGAAAGAAGTTCTAAGCATCTTACCATTTTCTTTCCAATCAACCTTTGTTTTAAAGTCGATTCTCTTACTACCTTCTAAAATGCTTATTTCTTGTACTAAAGTAGAATCTCCATATTTATAATTTTGCTTAATAGTTGCCTTTGGTCCATCTACAATAACTTCTGATTTTACTAAATCAAAAATTTCAGATGGTCTATCTTCATAAACTCCTGAGAAGTCCCAAGCATCTCCATTATCTTCATAAACTCTAAGTTCATTTCCTTTTTCATCTCTTAAGACTTCTTTATTTAATTCTTTATCAAAAATTCTTGCAATTGTTCCATTTTCATTAAATTCAACTTTAACTAATCCATTTTCTAAGTTAGTTTCTGAAACTTTTAAAGTTGAAACTTCACAATATGGCTCAATTTCTTCTTTTTTAATTTTTTCTCCACTTAAAGAGTTTAAGTTAACCTTTGTCCATCTATCATAAAGCTTAATCCATTGTTCTCTACTCCATGATAAAGAGTTTACTAATATAGCTCCCTCTTCTTTGCTATCTTCACTTTCTAAAATATCTCTATATAACTTTTCAGTCATTCCTTCTACCTTAGCAAGCATCTTTTCATAGGCTTCTACTGACTCATCATAAACTCTGCCTATGGATGATCCTGGTAAAATATCATGAAATTGATATAAAAGAACTTCCTTCCAAACTTTTTCTATTTCATCTTGAGGATAGTCTCCCTTTCCTAAAACTTTAGCTTGCATTGCTGCTAATTCTAAGTTTTTAAGAGCTATTTCCATCTTTCTATTATATTTTTTATTCTTACCATGTGTAGTGTAAGTTCCTTGATGTTTCTCTAAGTATAACTCTCCACTCCACACACTATATTTATCCATATCTTTTTCTATTCTCTTAAAGAAATTGCTTGAAGTCTCTTGCTTAACAGGAGCTATTCCATTTATATTTCTTTCTCTTCTTAATCTTTCTAAATGCTCTTCTCCTGGGCCACCTCCTCCATCACCAATTCCAAATAACATTAAGCATTCATCTGATAAGCCTTTATCCAAGAAAGCTTTCTCTGACTTAGCAACAGCTCTCGGCGCTGCTGAACTATTATAAGTTCCTTCTGGTGGCATGTGTGATAATACTCTACTACCATCTACTCCTTCCCATACAAAAGTATGATGTGGAAATTGGTTATGATTGTTCCATGATAATTTAATTGTCATGAAATAATCTACACCACTCTTTTTAAGAATTTGTGGAAGAGCTGCTGAATATCCGAATACATCTGGAAGCCATAAAGTATCCATATCTTTTTTGAATTCTTCTCTAAAGTATCTCTTTCCATATAATAATTGTCTTACTAAAGATTCTCCTGATGGAACATTAGTATCTGGTTCAACCCACATACCTCCTTGAGCTTCCCATCTTCCCTCTTTTATCTTTTCTTTAATTCTTCCATATAAATCTGGATAATATTCTTTCATCCACTGATAAAGTTGAGGTTGGCTTGCTCCAAATACATACTCAGGATACTTCTCCATATTTGCTAAAACTGTTGAATATGTTCTAGCTCCTTTTCTTATAGTTTCCCTTATTGGCCATAACCAAGCTAAATCTATATGAGCATGTCCAATAGCTGAAACTGAAAGTGAAGGATCTCCACCTTTTTTATCTAATTCTTTCTTTAATATTTCTCTAGCTTTTTTAACTTCTTCTTCATTTAAGATTGTAACTTCCTGTTGAGTAACAACTCCATCCTTTAAGAAATCACATCCACTCATTCCAGTTTTAATACTTAATACCTTTGATGCTTCATAAAGAGCATTTAATATGGTATGATATCTAGCACTATCTTCTGGTAATTGATTCATAAGTTCATATAAAACCTCTACATCATAGTAAAGAGCCTTTACTTCTTCATTACAAGTTGCAATATACGCATCTTTTATAATTCCATTATCTCTATATTTACCAAATAAATCATTACATGCACAATCTGCCCATAAATCTATAACTTCGCCCCCTTTGGCTCTATCAAACATAGGAACTTCTCTCTTACCTGGCATTCCTAAAGTTAAATCAAACTCTGAGTTTAAAGCTGTAAGTCCTCTCATAGGATTTCCATTTTTATCTACTACAAAAGCTTCTCCACTTATATCTATTAAAAGGACAATCTTTTCTCCTTCATAACTTGCAGGTACTTCCCCCTTAAAGTTAAACCAACCACAGTCCCAAAGTTCTCCCCAAGATTCTCCTATAACTCCTTTTTTATACTCTCCAGTTAATCTATTTTCATAACTTACTGGCTCCTTAGTTATATACATATCTATTTTTAAAGGCGCAACTACATTGTATATTGCTTTTTCTAGCTTTTCACACAAACCGTTTACAATATTCTTACGTTCATTTATCTGAAATAACATTCATCTCACCCCTTGATAAATTTAAAAATCATAAAATAAATCTTTAGAATACTAGCTTAATAATCAAATTAATGGGCTTCTTTTCTTTCGATTCATCTAAATTATCTATTTTAAAGATATCTTATAAGCAATTAAGTGTAAAGTGGACAAATATTAGTTTTATAGTTCATATTTTTAATAATTTAAATTAAATTTAAAATCTCTTTAATTATAAATTTAACTTTTTAATTTATATTATCTTTTTAACTGTTTAAATTTAGATACTTTATATAATTCAAGTTAAATTCAAATAAAAATAAAACTTTTTAATTTTATATTTTGAACTTCTATCTTAGAATTAAATAAACAAGTATAAAGTAAATAAGACCAAGGCTAGGAAGAAATCTAAAAACCTAAACCTTGATCTCAATTTATTTAAAAAGGATTAAAATAAATGTTTTATAGGTAATATGCTAATTTGCGGAAGAAGTTAATTCTATAAAATCATATAATTTAATCCTTATTAAATACTAGGGTTTGATTTTATCGCAAACTAGTTCATTTAATTTTATAATCTATTGATATTTATTTCTAATAAACATCAATACAATTTAATTTTTCCCTTTTTGAAGTTTTATATTCTAAATTTAAAGTTAAAATTTTTAGCTAAAATAAAACAAAGTTCTCCTTAAATAAATTAGATATTATCTATAAATAATTTATCTAAATGCTTTTCACTTGAAAACCCTAAATCTTTTAAAGCCTTGTCTATAGCATTTAAAACATAAGTTATATCTTTTATATTTGCATTTTCCCCCATGTGTCCAATTCTTAATAACCTGTCTTCATATTTATCTAATGATGTTGACATTAGCACATTATATTCTTTATTTAGATTATTTCTTAAGTTTAAAGCACCTATTTCTTCTGGTATTTTCACAGCTGTAACTGTATTTGAATATCCACTTTTTAAGAATAAATCTAGCCCATATTCTTTTACTGCCTTTCTAGTCGCTTCCCCAATATTTCTATGTCTTTCAATAACTTTTTCTTTTCCTTCCTCTAGAATATTGTCTATAGCAACCCTAAAAGAAATAATATCACTTATTGGCATTGTATATGGAAACCACTTATCTTTATAATAATTTTTCCATATGTTCAAATTACAATAAAAACCTACAATAGGTGTTTCTCTATTTTCCATAACTTTTCTTGCATCATCACTTATACTAACCATAGTTAAACCTGGTTCTGCTGAGAATGCCTTTTGAGAACCACCTAATGCTATATCAATTTGCCATTCATCAACTTTAAATTCTTCTCCTACCATAGCTGAAACAGAATCAACAACAGTTAAAATTCCATAACTCTTAAGTAATGGACAAATTTTATTAATAGGATTTAATACCCCTGTTGGAGTATCACAATGAACAACTGTAGCATATTTAAAATCATTATTTTTCTCTAAAAACTTAGATAAAGCTTCAATATCAATTTCTTTATTATAGTCTCCTGAAAAATATGTCACTTCTCCCCCATACATAGTTACAAATCCATCAAACCATCTTCCATATAAACCATTATCTATAACTAAAACCTTATCTCCTTTTTCAGTTAAGGATGCACAAGCAGCTTCTAATCCTAAAATTCCTTCTCCAGAAAGTATATAACAATCATTTTTAGTATTTATAATTTCTCCAAATCTATCACAAGTTTCTTTATAAAACTCAACAAAATCTAAATCAACATCTGGATTTGTAGTTTTTAAAGCTCTTGCTCCTCTTACATTTTCTCTTAAATTAGTAGGCCCTGGTGTGTAAATAGTTTTATTACAATTCATAATTCATTCCTCCAATAAATCTCATTTTTCTCTTGTAAAAAAAATAACACAACTATACAAAATCACAAACAGAATCGATACAATATAAAAACTTTAAACCTAAATCCCAATTTTCAGGTTTATTAAAATTAGTTCCTTATGGAATAGAACTATGATTTTCATCTTGACATAATATTTGAAGTAAAGTAGTTGTACTATATAAGGCACCAGTATAATAATAAGAAACACTTCCCTTATCTAACTAAATATTATTTTAATTAATTAGAAAAAAAACATCTACTATTTTATACTAATATCATTTTTTTCTAATTTTTTTAAAATTATTGATATTATATATATAATATTTTATGTTAATTTAATATTAAATACATCTTCAATAATTATAGCTAAAAATTAGTTAATTATAATTATTTATGTTAGTTCAATAAATTATGTGTTTTTCACATATTTTTGATTCACCACTAAAAAATTAATTTATATATTAGTTATTAAAAACTATTATCACAAATATTAAATATAAAAATAAGGAGTTGAATTAAAATGAAAAGATTTTTATGTACAGGCTTAATGTTATGTACTTTATTAGTTGGAAATATTTCATATGTAAAAGCTGCTACGTTACCTAAAGAAATTGATTCAAATGGTAAAAAGGCTGAAGTTTACACTTCTTCAGACGCAAACTCTACATCAAATGTAAAAACTTCTATATCAGCATCTTTTATTGAAGATCCAAATGATAGCAATTTAACAGCTCTTGTTTCTTTAAAAGGATTTATTCCTTCAAGACTTAACAAATCTGGTAGTTATTATTCTGGACGTATGTTTTGGCCAAGCAAGTATAACATAGCTATTCAATCAGATGATCCTAAGAATGAGGTTAAAATTTTACAAAGTATTCCTAGTAATACAATAGAAAAAGTAGAAGTAACAGAAACACTTGGATACTCTATTGGTGGAAATATTTCTAAAGGTTCTATTGAGGGAAATGCTGGATATAATTTTGAACGTTCAGTAAAATATGAGCAACCTGATTTTAAAACAATCCAAAAAGCTGATAATCTTAAAGTGGCTTCATGGGATATAGTTTTTAATAAAACTAAAGATGGATATGATAAAGATTCTTATCATCCGTTTTATGGAAACCAACTTTTTATGAAATCTAGATTACATAACACGGGAGATAAAAACTTTACTGATACTAAAGACTTATCTACATTAATTTCAGGTGGTTTTACTCCTGACATGGCAGTCGCTCTTAAAGCTCCAAAAGGGATGAAAAAATCACAACTTATATTAAGTTATAGAACATATCATGATTTATATAGTTTAAATTGGTCTGGACTTGAATGGTATGGATCAAACCAACAAGCTACATCTCCAACTTTTACAAATCATGCTTATGAAATTGATTGGGAGAATCATACTGTAAAATTTATATACTAATAACTCCTAATTTAAAGAATGATAAAATTACAGATAAATCACTAATTCTAGTTTTATTAGAGAATTTGAATAATTTTATGTAAACTATCTAAAAAATATATTGAAAATTAAGGTTTAGATATTATTTTATTTAAACCTTAATTTTCTTTTTATGTAATTATATTTAATATAAGTTGTACAAAAATTAAAGTTAGTATATTTAATTTTTAATATAAACACTCGACAAAACTTTCATAGAAATAAATTAGTATAATTTTGAGTTGAAAATGATATTTAAATCAATGTTTACTTAAGAAATGTGGTAATATATATATTATAAGTTCTCTATGACCTTTTAAATCATATTCTCTTAGTTCACAAAGTTTTATTATGTCTTGTATCCTTCCATAATACAAACTTCTTTCTCTATAAATATAATTTATTTTACTTGGTCTACCTTTTTTCTTTTCATATGTCTTTAATTCAGGTAAAAATTCATTTTGTATTTCTCTTAAATCATAAACATATTCGTACTCGTCTAATATATTTACTACTGTTTTTGATTTAGAATTTAT
The DNA here is from genome assembly GCF_029258205.1 of Clostridium sp. Lineage (GTDB taxonomy): Bacteria > Bacillota > Clostridia > Clostridiales > Clostridiaceae > Sarcina. The sequence goes on along the minus strand of NZ_JARHZJ010000010.1, from coordinate 28 downwards.
ACTTCCTGGAACTCTTAATATCCTGGTT
>NZ_JARHZJ010000007.1 GCF_029258205.1 Clostridium sp. | reverse complement strand
TGCTAAGTCTCCACTTTGCTCTACGAATTTATCTGAACCTGCTCCACAGATTGGACATTTTTCTGGTGCTTTTTCTCCTTCATAAACATATCCACAAATTGTACAAACAAATTTTTTCATAATATTACTCCTCCTACAAACAAACATTTATCTAATTTCAATTTATATGATAATTTAAAGTCTTTATTTAAGTCATTTCTTGTTGATGTATTTCCTCATCAACCTTATGTTATTATTATATAATAATAATTATTATATATCAATAGTTATTTTTTATATTTTTATTAAGAATTTAAAATATTAATTATCTATAGTATTATATAGAGAGCATTTATTTTTAGTATACATTTATTTAAAAATATATAAAAAAGTATGTACCAAAATAATTTAATAAAACCTAAAAATATTATATTTTTAAGTTTTATTATTAATTTTAATACATACTCTTATTAATAATCACAATATGTGGTTATGACCTAACTTCATACTTAATTTACCATTTTAAATATAGTTTTATCATAAAATAAACTTTTTTTCTAGTATTTAATTGTTTAATTTTCTTAGTTTATAAATTTATAACATTTTACTATTTAAACATTATATTTGTCTAGCAAAATACATAAAAAATAAAGTTAGAAGTAAAAACTCCTAACCTATTTATATAAATTTATTATTTACACTCTAATAATGCTAAAGCTACTGCTCCAATAACTCCTGCATCAGTTCCTAATCCAGCAGGAACTATCTTGCAATGCTCAGACATAGCTTTAAAGCATCTTTCATTAACAACTTCTTGAACTGTTTCAAAAACAATTTCTCCAGCTTTTGAAACTCCTCCACCTATAACAACCATATCTGGGTCAAAAGTTGCTATTGCATTTGCAACACCAATTCCTAAGTAATTTAAAGCTTCATCTATTATTGATTTTGCAACTCTATCACCTTTAGTAGCTTCAACAAATACCTCATATGAAGTTACATTGTCGTAATCTTTTAAGCTTGTTTCTACATTTGTAGCAACAGCTTCTCTTCCTCTTTTGCCAATAGCTGTTCCTGATGATACAGCTTCTAAACATCCCATATTACCACAATTACATCTTACAGTTCCAGGTGCAACAGTCGCATGTCCAATTTCTAATGCATTTGAAGTACTACCTCTATATATTTTACCATTAAGGATTGCTCCTCCACCTACACCAGTACTTACAGTTATATAAATCATATTCTCAGTACCTTTTCCAGCACCTAACATAAATTCACCTATAGCAGCCACGTTGGCATCATTATCTAAGTAAACAGGAATACCAAACTTAGCTTTTAATGGTGAAACTAAGTTGAAGTTTTTAAAAGGTAAATTTGGAGTTGTTATTATTATACCAGTTCTAGCATCTAACGGTCCTGGTGATCCAATACCTATTGCTTCTACTTCATCAATAGTTGCTTTTCCTTCACATATTACAGTTTCAACACAGCCTATAATTCTATCTAAAACTGCTTGCTCTCCTTCATGAGCATTAGTTGAAGTTGTATGTTGAGCTTTAACATTTCCTTCTAGATCAGCAAGAGCACAACTAATTTTTGTTCCTCCTAGATCTATTCCAACAACATAATTCTTCATTTAAAAAATCCTCCCCCATGTTTCTTATGAATCAATTCAACTATAAGTGCTTCTTACAAGTTTCTCTTTAGAATTCACTTCGTTAAATTATTATATGACAACTTAAAATTATAGCTTATTAATAATTTTATTTAACACAAAGTACATTATAACATAAATGCACGTACCTTTACACAGTTAAAGTTATACCATTTTTAAATTATATACTTTTACAATTATTTATATAAAAAATACTATTATTACTTGGTTTTACTAACCTATTTTTTTAGCATTTATATAATAAATTCCTTTATTATTGTATCCTTGGTTCTTTATGTTGAAATTATTATCCTTAAGCATAGAGCAAATAATTCCTATATTATCATCATCTAAAGATTCCATATAAATCATAAATCTATCACATACATCAACAATATTTATATAATCAAAGATGTTACTATAATCACTTAAACTTATTTTACCCTTTATATCCATTCTATAATTGCACATGAATTACACCTCATTTAAGATATTATCTCTAAATATATAATTATATATTTAAATCTAAAAGATTTATATTCTATTATATATTTTTTATTCATTATTTTTATATCATCAATATAATCTTTTTAATTTCTTTAAAAAATTTTTTAATAATACCTTGAACATTATTAATTTAACCACATTTTTTTCCTTGTATACATAAAAAGTACCATCTTTTTTAAATTTTAAGATGATACTTCTTAAATTTCCTCTCTATAATTTTTTAAACTTCCTTAGCTTCCTTCATTTTCTTTGCATTTTCTATTATTTTATCTACATCTGCACTTGGAACTTCTTCATATTTTTCAAATATCATGCTAAAATTTCCTCTTCCTTGAGTCATTGAACGTAAATCAGTAGCATACTTAAACATTTCTGATAAAGGAATATCAGCTATAACTTTTTCATTATTACCCTCTGGTTCCATTCCAATTACTCTTCCTCTTTTCTTATTTATATCGCTAATTATATCTCCCATATATTCATCTGGAATTATTATTTGAACCTTCATAATAGGCTCTAATATAACAGGTTTTGCATTTTCCATACCCTTCTTATATGCTAAGGAAGCAGCTACCTTAAATGCCATTTCTGATGAATCTACGGGATGATATGATCCATCATATAATATAGCCTTAATTCCTATTACAGGATAATCTGCTAAAACACCTTTCTTTAAACACTCTCTTAAACCCTTTTCTACCGCCGGTATATAGTTTCTAGGTACAACCCCTCCAACAACTTTATCAACAAATTCTAAATCAAGCTTACCATCTCTTCTAGGTTCAAATTTAATTTTTACATCTCCATATTGTCCATGTCCCCCGGATTGTTTTTTATGCTTTCCTTGCACATCAGAACTACCTTTTATAGTTTCTCTATAAGGAATCTTAGGATATTTAAGAATTACATCAATTCCAAATTTACTCTTTAATTTACTAGCTAAAACCTCTATATGTGTCTCTCCAATACCAGAAACTAAAGTTTCTGCATTTTCTTGATCTCTAAAAACATTAAATGTTGGATCTTCATCTAGAAGCTTAGAAAGTCCCTGAGAAATTTTTTCTTCATCACCTTTACTTTTTGGTAATACTGCCATAGTCATAACTGCCTCTGGGAACTCAAATCCTTCATAAGTAAGATTAAATTCACTTTCACAAATAGTATCACCAGTTGAAGTATATTGAAGTTTTGTAACAGCCCCTATATCTCCTGCACCTATTTTACTTGTTTGTATTTGACTTTTACCTCTTAAAAAGCATAATGAACTAACTTTTTCTATCTTATTATTTTTTGAATTTATAATTATCTTATCAGTTGTTAGTTCTCCTGTTTGTACTTTAAATATTGAAAGCTTTCCTACAAAAGGATCAGCAATTGTTTTAAATACAAATGCAGAAAATGGCATATTCTTATTTGACTTAACTAATATTTCTTTATTATTAATATCAATAGCAACTTTAGCTTTACTTATATCTGGTGATGGAAAATATCCTTTAATTGAATCTAATAGACTTTTCATACCAACTATTGATAATGAACTTCCACACATAACTGGAGCTATATCTCCACTTTTAAATCCAATAGAAATTCCTTTGTAGATTTCATCAACTGTGAGTTTTCCTTCAGATAAATATTTATCAAGTAAATCCTCATCAGTTTCAGCTACAGCTTCCATTAAATAAGTTCTATACTTTTCAACCTTATCTTTGATGTTATTAGAAATTTCTACATTATTTATTTTTCCTGATTTTTTATCACACTCAAAAGCTTCTTCAGTTATAAGATTTACAACTCCATTAAATTCATTTTCTTTTCCTAATGGATATTGAGTAGGAATTACTCTATTTCCAAATATATTTCTTATATCTTCTAATACTTTATCAAAATTTGAATTTTCTCTATCTAATTTATTTATAAAAAAAGCTCTTGGTAATCTTTCTTTTTCACAGCATTCCCAGGCTTTTTCAGTTCCAACTTGCACTCCAGTAACTCCACATACAGTTATAATTGCAGAGTCAGAGGCCTTAACTCCTTCTATTTGCTCTCCAACAAAATCAAAATAACCTGGAGTATCTAATAAGTTAATCTTAATTCCACTATATTCAAAAGGAATAATAGATACAGATAATGATATCTTTCTTTTTTTCTCTTCTTGATCATAATCACTTATCGTATTTCCATCTTCACAGGTTCCTAATCTATCAGTAGTATTTGTATAATAAAGTAAAGCTTCTGATAATGCAGTTTTACCTGAATCACTATGTCCTATAATACCTATATTTCTTAAATTCTCAATCCTATACTCCTTCATAATCTTCTGCTACAGCATTGATATTGTTTACATATCAATATATAAGTAGCATTCACCACCTTTCTAGAAAAATTAGTATTAGTAATCTGTTTAAAATATACATACACTTTATATTTAATAGCTTTATTTATATAAAATTATGTCCTACTTTCTAGTTTTATCAAATCCAATTATGCAATAACTAAAAATTAAATTTAAACTCACTTTATACTCATTTGCTTTCTAAAAGTGTCTTTGAATATGTCTAATATTGATTTTTTATAATAAAACTTATATAACTAAATATATTCCTTTTAAATAAAAAATATTATATTTAATACTTTTATATATATAGATTAATAATTTTTCCTAAAAATTTCTTCATACTAAAAAATAAAATATCAACTATACTTAGTCTTAGTTTTTAACTTACTAATATTAATAAACTTTAATATTGATATTTTTCTTTAGAATTTAATAATTCAATATAAATTATTAAATTCATCTGATAAAAAAAAGAGTTATTAAAAAAGATATTTATATCTTTTTTAATAACTCTTTTTAAATAAAAAAATGGCTCCTCGGAGAGGACTCGAACCTCCAACCTATCGGTTAACAGCCGAGTGCTCCACCATTGAGCTACCGAGGAACATTTTGAACCTGGCGACCACCTACTCTCCCACACAGTCTCCCGTGCAGTACCATCGGCTTCTAAAGGCTTAACCGTCGTGTTCGGAATGGGAACGGGTGTTACCCTAAAGAACATCATCACCAGATGTTTAAAAGAACTTTGTTCTTTCAA
>NZ_JARHZJ010000006.1 GCF_029258205.1 Clostridium sp. | reverse complement strand
AATGTTAGAATATTTAATTGTAATCCCTGCTATGCTAGAGCATAGCCGTAGTCCAGAGGGAGGAGGTGTAAATGATGAGAAAATATGAAACTATATTCGTAGCTCACCCATCATTAGACGAGGAAGCAGTTAAAGCTTTAATCGAAAAATTCAAGGGTGTTATAGAAAACGGAAATGGTACAGTTGACAACGTTGATTTCTGGGGTAAGAGAAAATTAGCTTACGAAATCGCTAAAGTTAACGAAGGTTACTATACTTTAATCAACTTCACTGCTAACCCAGAATTACCAAAAGAGTTAGACAGAGTATTTGGAATAACTGACGGAATAATAAGACACATCATCGTTAAAGAAGAGCAATAAGAGGTGGTCGTAAATGAATAAAGTAGTTTTAATTGGTAGACTTACTAAAGATCCAGAGCTTAGATTTGCAGCAGGAAGTGGTACAGCAGTTGCAAGATTTACATTAGCTGTAAATAGACAATTTAAAAAAGATGAAGCTGATTTTATCAGTTGCATAGCTTTTGGAAAAACTGGTGAAACCATAGCTCAATATATTACTAAAGGCAGACAATTAGCTGTTTCAGGAAATATAAGAACTGGAAGTTATGAAGCTCAAGATGGAACAAGAAGATATACTACTGATGTAGTTGTTGAAAGTTTTGATTTTATCGATTCAGGAAATGGTGGAGCAAGAGGAAACTCAGGCTTTGATTCAGGAAATGATTTCGGTGGTTCTTTCGGTATGCCAGACAATTCATTTAGTGATTCATCATTCAATAGTAATGATGATATGACACCAATTGATGATGGAGATATTCCATTCTAATTCAGATTTTAGGTAAGGAGGGAAATAGTGATGAGTAACGTAAAAAGAGGCGGAAAATTCAGAAGAGCAAGAAAAAAAGTTTGTATATTCTGCGTTGATAAAGCTGAATCAATAGATTACAAAGATGTAGCTAAATTAAAGAAATACATCACAGAAAGAGGTAAAATATTACCAAGAAGAATTTCTGGAACTTGTGCTAAGCATCAAAGACAATTAACAGATGCTATCAAGAGATCAAGAAATATCGCATTATTACCATTTACAACTGAGTAATGGTTACAAACCCCTGATATTTTCAGGGGTTTTTTATTATACATTAAATTATTTAATTATCATAATTATTAAAGTTTTAAATAAGCTTATTAAATGATTTAAAAAAATTTTATTTGTGTGGTAAGTATATTAAAGTGTACACTTATTAAAATATGTACACTTTAATATAAATTCTACTATAATTAAAAGTTTTTAAAGCTTATCTAAATTAAGTCTCATTTATTGCATAAGATTAAAAAAATAAATAAAATAAAGGTATATAATAAAGGGTATAATTGGGAGGGAAATATGAAAAAAGATAACTTTAATATCATGGGAGATATAAAGATTATTGAAGAGATAAAAGCTCAAATTATCTGCATATTAGGAGAACTATTTACACTTTTAACAAAAGGAAGTAATGTAGCAAAGGATGCCATAGTAAATTGTATAGCATCTTTAATTATTTTATTATACATTTTAGCAGATAAGCTAGGTCATTCTGCAATAGAAGTAGATGAGACAATTAAAAAAAGTTTAAAGATTGGTATAGTTGAAGAAGATAATTTAGAAAAACAGGGAGGTAACTTAACTAAATTATTTAATCACTTAAAAGAAAGAAGATAATTTGTTTGGAGGAACATATGGAAGAAAAGAATAAAAGTAAATCTATAGTTGAGGCTGGAATAATGTCAGCAATAACATTTATATTGATGATGCTTACTAGTCTACCAGGAATAGGTGAAATAATAAAATTTGCTATTCCAATTCCTATAGCTTTATTATATTTAAAGTATAATCTTAAAACATCTATTTGTTCTATTGTTATTAGTGGAGTTTTAATTGGATTTTTTATGGAGCCTATATATGGAATTCAATTAGCAATAACAAATGGAATTATAGGATTGGTTTTAGGAGCTTGTGTTAGAAAGAAGTTTTCAGGGATAAAATCCTTTATATATTTAATTGTAGCAAATGCAATTGGAGTATTAATAGAAATATCATTATTGTTTTCAGTTTTTACAGGAATTACATTTAATCAATATATAAACGAATTAGTGAATATGTTTAATGAAGCTGCTAAAATTAGTGAACAAATGATTGGAAGTACGCAGGCTAATATACAAATGATAGAACTTATGAAATCTATGGATGCAAGTTTCATAATAAATATGATACCTATAGTTATAGTTATGATTATAATAATAAGAGCATTTTTAAGTTATACTGTTGGTAAATCTATTATCAATAAATTAGGGTTTAAATTAAATAGTTTACCACCTTTTTCAAAGTGGTTTTTTAATCCAATATTAATTGCAACAGTTGTATTAATAAATCTTTTTGTTATGTTTTTAGTAATAAAGGGCGTAATAGATAATAAAGGAATATATATTCTTACACTAAATTTATTATTTGCTATGCTTATAATTCAAGGATTGGCTGTTGTCTCAAATTTATTAAAGTATAGATATAGATTTAACAATTTTTTAATAGTGTTTATTAGTATATTATTGGTTACTTCAATGCCACAATTATTTGGATTATTAGGAATGGTTGATGTATTAGTTGATATGAGAGGTGTAGATCCAAATAGTTTAGGAAATTACATTAAGGAGAAACTAAAAAAGAAATTGCAATAACTAATATGTATATTTAGTAAGGGGCTGTTAAAATGAAATCAATATTGGAAGATTATAATAAATTTTTAGCTTACTTTGCATTTGTAATTTTAGCATGCTTAGTATTTTGGAAATTAGACTTTAAAATAATATCTTTAGTAATATCGTATATATATATATTATATTTAATATATAAAATATCTGACTTTTTAAGAGGAGCAAAGGATGAAGAAGAAAAGATAGATAAATTATATAAAGATGTAGATGAGAAAGTTAAAGATAATATTTTTAATTTGATTTTCCCATTAACTATATTAAATTCTACTGGTGAAATAATATGGTATAACCATAAATTTAGTAAACTTATAAATAGTGAGGCTTTACTAGAAACGAATTTAGTATCTGTTATAAAGGGAGTTGCTTTAGATAAGATAATTAGAACAGGAAAAGAAAATTCTCAAAATATAAAGATAAAAAGCAACATCTATGAAGTTTACAGTGAATGTTTAAAATTAGATAAATCAGACAAAAAGTATTTCTTAGTATTTTTCAATGATGTTACTTATTTAAAGAAGGCCACAAAAGAAAGTATAATGCTTTTAGAAGTTGATAATTTTAGTGAAGTTTTAAAGACAATAGATGATGACAAAAAACCATTACTTATAGCAGAAATAGAAAGAACAATAAATAATTATGGAAATTCACTAAATGCTATGATAAAAAAATATGATAATAGTAAATATATTTTATCAGTAGATGATGCTATTATTGGTAAGGAAATTTCTAAAAAGTTTGATATACTAGATACTATAAGAGAAATTAACTTAGGCAATGAAATAGAAGTAACATTAAGCATAGGAGTTGGTAGAGGTGGAGAAACTCCTTCACAAAACCAAGATGATGCTACAAAGGCTAAGGAATTAGCTTTAGGTAGAGGTGGAGATCAAGCAGTTATTAAATCAGGTAAAAATATTGAGTTTTTTGGAGGAAATGCTAAAGAACTTGAAAAGAGAACAAGAGTTAGAGCTAGGGTTGTAGCACATGTATTAAAAGAACTTGTTTATGAAAGTAGTACTGTTTATATAATGGGACATAAGAATCCTGATATGGATTGTTTTGGTTCTGCCTTTGGTTTAGCTTCAGTAGTGAAGAAGTTAGGGAAAAGTGTTAATATAGTATTAGAAAAGGATACTAATGCTATAGAATTTTTCTTAGATAGAGTTAAAGAAAAAGAAGAATATAGTAAACTATTTATATCTACTGAAGAAGCTAAAAAGAATATAGATGACAATACTTTATTAATAATAGTAGATGTTAATAGTGCAAACTATGTATTAGCTAGAGAGTTAACAGAACTTATTGAAAGGGTAGTTGTAATAGACCATCATAGAAGAAGTCCTGAGGATATAAAAGGAGCACTATTAAATTATATTGAGGTATATGCTTCATCTACATCAGAACTTGTTACTGAAATGGTTCAGTATATGTTAGATAAGCCTAAATTAAATAGAATTGAAGCAGAAGGTCTTTTAGCTGGAATCTATATAGACACTAAGAATTTCTCTTTTAAAACCGGTGTAAGAACCTTTGAAGCAGCTTCATTTTTAAGAAGATTAGGTGCAGACACAGTAGAAATTAAAAAAATATTTAGTAATAACTTAGAAAATTATATAGCAAAAGCAGAAATAATAAAATCTGCAAAAGTAGAAAATAAAATAGCAATAGCAACATGTCCAGAAAATATTTCTGATACTATTGTGGCAGCTAAGGCTGCTGATGAACTTTTAAATATTACTGGAATACAAGCTTCATTTGTATTAATAAAATTAGGTAATGATGTTTCTATAAGTTCAAGATCTTTAGGTGATATTAATGTTCAAGTGATTCTTGAAGAACTTGGTGGCGGAGGTCATATGACTATGGCCGGTGCTAAGATTAATGATACCACTATTGAAGAGGCTATAGGAAAAATAAAAGAAGCTATTGCAAAAAACTCAAGGGAAGGTGAATAAAATGAAAGTAATATTACTTCAAGACGTTAAAAATTTAGGTAAAAAAGGCGATGTTATAAATACATCAGATGGATATGCTAGAAATTTTTTATTTCCAAAAAAATTAGCTCAAGAAGCTACTGATAATAATCTTCACATATTAAATAATAAAAAAGAGAATGAAAGAAGACAAAAGTTAGCTGAATTAGAAGCTGCTCAAGCTTTAGCTGCTGATTTAAAGGATAAAGTAATAAAAATAGATGGTAAGGCTGGAGATAATGGAAAACTATTCGGAGCTATAACTAGCAAAGATGTAGCAGGACTTATCAAAAAACAATTTAATGTAGAAGTTGATAAAAAGAAAATTGTTATGGATACAATAAAAATTGCAGGAACTTATAACATAGAAGTTAAAATATATCCAGAAGTTTCAACAAAAATGAAGGTTATGGTTGTTCCTGTTCAATAAGAGGAGGATTATATTTTGAAATCAATTAAAGAATTAGAGGTTCTACAAGATGTTATGAATAGTGAACTTGGAGTGGAATCTCAAGTTGAAGCACTAAAAGATATAATAAATAACATATTAGATGAAGGTGCATTTAGAGCTAGAGTTATAAGATTTAAAGTACAAAATTATATAAATTCAACTGATCCTTATGAAAAACTTTATGGATTAAGTAAAATTGTTTCTGAAGGAAAGGGACTAAATGAAGTTCCAACTGAAGAAACTATTAATGAAGCTTTAGAAGATGTTTGTGCTATGATATCAGATGCTATTGCTAGAAGATATGTTCAAAATAAAATAGAAAAAGAAGTTGAACAGTTCTTAATGGAAAAGCAAGAAAAGTATGTTGATGAACTTAGAGTGAATATAATGAAAAAGAAAAAAGGTCCAGAAAATGCTAAGACAGAGAAAAAGCTTGAGGAACTTGAAGAGTTAGATGAAAGAGTTCCAAATAAGAATATAATGTCTTTATTAAGACCTGATTCCTTTGAGGAGGTAGTTGGTCAAGAGAGAGCTGTTAAGTCACTTCTTTCAAAACTAGCTTCACCATATCCTCAACATATAATACTTTATGGACCTCCAGGGGTTGGTAAAACAACAGCTGCTAGAATTGCTTTAGAAACAGCTAAGAAATTAAAATCAACTCCATTTGATGATAGATCAAAATTCATAGAGGTTAATGGTACAACTTTAAGATGGGATCCAAGAGAAATCACAAACCCACTTTTAGGTTCAGTACACGATCCAATATACCAAGGTAGTAAAAGAGACTTAGCTGAAATAGGAGTTCCAGAACCTAAACCAGGTTTAGTTACTGAAGCTCATGGTGGTATATTATTCATAGATGAAATTGGAGAATTAGATGAAATACTTCAAAATAAACTTTTAAAAGTTTTAGAAGATAAGAGAGTTGAATTCTCATCATCTTATTATGATCCAGACGATGAAAATACACCTAAATATATAAAATATCTTTTTGATAAGGGAGCTCCAGCAGACTTTGTTCTAATAGGAGCAACTACTAGAGAACCAGGAGAAATCAATCCTGCTTTACGTTCAAGATGTACAGAGGTTTATTTTGAACCACTATCATCAAGAGATATTGAAAAGATAGTGTTAAATGCAGCTAAGAAGCTTAATGTTAAGCTTGAAGAAGGTTTAGAAAAGAAAATAGCTTCTTATACTATAGAAGGTAGAAGAGCTGTCAATATATTAGCAGATGCTTATGGTCATGCTATTTATGGCTTAGAAGGAAAAGTTCCAGAAGACTTAGAAATAACTTCAAAGGATTTAAATGAAGTTGTAAGTATAGGAAGATTTACTCCATATGAAATACTAGAAAATTTAGAAGATAAAGAAGTAGGTCATGTTTATGGACTTGGAGTTTCAGGATTCTTAGGCTCAACAATAGAAATTGAAGCTACTGCCTTTAAGGCTAAGAAAAAGGGTGCTGGAAAAATAAGATTCAATGATACTGCGGGCTCTATGGCTAAAGATTCTGTATTTAATGCTGCATCTGTAATAAAAAGACTAACTGATAAAGATATAAGTGATTATGATATACATGTAAATGTAATTGGTGGAGGAAAGATAGATGGACCATCTGCTGGAGCTGCTATTACAATATGTATAATGAGTGCTTTATTAGAAAAGCCAATAAGACAAGACTTAGCTATAACTGGAGAGATTTCTTTAAGAGGAAAGATTAAGCCGGTTGGAGGTATATTTGAAAAAATATACGGAGCTAGAAGAAAGGGAATTAAGTTAGTAACTGTTCCTAAAGATAATGAAAATGAAATTCCTAAAGGATTGGAAGATATAGAAGTTAAAGCTATAAGTTCCATAGAAGAACTTATGGAAATAGCTTTTAACTAAGAAACTAAAAAATTTTTATTTATAAAATTTAAGAAAAAGCTTAGTAATGGCTTTAAATATATTAAAAACCTAGAGAATTTCTCTAGGTTTTTATAGATTATCTTTAAAATAATATTAATGAATTTATTTAGTTTTATATGTTATAAATAAAAACTATTTTTTTAATTAAATTTAATGTATTATATGTATTGGGATAATGTTTTATTAATTTTTAATTCTATAAAAAATTAATTAGATATGTTATGTCACTAAATTGATTTTTTGTATAAAGTAATTTATTTGGGTTATATTGGATAATAACTAATGAAATTATAATAGAATATTTAAGTTTAAGAAAAGTTTATAAGATTTAGGAACTCTTATAAACTTTTAATGATATTAGAAATTTATTTTATGGAAAGGAGGAAAATTAGGAATAATGGAAGCACCAGTAATGAAGAGTTTGCCACAAAGTATAGAAGCTGAACAATCTGTTTTAGGGGCAATGATAATAGATAGAACAACTATAGCTCAAGCTGCTGAAGTTTTAAATAAAGATTCATTTTATAGAGATGCTCATAAGGTAATATTTCAAAGTATAATAGAAATGTACCAAAGAGATCAGGCTGTAGACCAATTAACTCTTTTAGAGTATTTAAAATCCACTGATAGACTTGAAAAAGCTGGTGGTATAAGTTACGTAACAGAGATAAGTGCATCTGTACTTAGTACAGTTAACATAAAATCATATATAAAAATAGTTGATGAAAAGGCTATGCTGAGAAGGCTTATAAAATCTTCTACAGAAATTATAGAGAATTGTTATAATAATCAAGAAGATGTTGAAAAAGTTATAGATTCAGCAGAAAAGAAAATATTTGATTTATCTGAAAAGAGATCGTCAAATGATTTTGAGCCTTTAAGCGTTGTTCTTGAAAGAGGTTTTGAACAGATAGAGGCCATATTTAATAATGAAGGAGAACTTACAGGAGTTGGTTCTGGATTTAAAGATTTGGACGAGATGACATCTGGATTCCAAAAGGGTGATATGGTACTTATAGCAGCCAGACCATCTATGGGGAAAACAACCTTTGCACTTAACATAGCTGAACATGCTGCATTAAGAGAAGGGAAAAGTGTTGTTATATTTTCTCTAGAAATGTCAAAGGAACAGCTTGCATATAAGTTATTATGTTCAGAAGCTAACGTAGATATGTTAAGTCTTAGAACTGGTAAATTAACTCCAGAGGATTGGGATAATATAGCTAGAGCATCAGGACCACTAGCATCAGCTAAGATATACATAGATGATACTGCTGGGGTTTCTGTAATGGAAATGAGATCTAAGTGTAGAAGACTAAAAATGGAATATGGAATAGATCTTATACTTATAGACTATTTACAGCTTATGAGTGGTAGTGGTGAAAGTAGACAACAAGAGGTTGCAGAGATTTCAAGAAACATAAAGGCTATAGCTAAGGAAATGGAATGTCCTGTTATAGCGTTATCTCAGCTTTCTCGTGCTCCAGAGCAAAGAGCAGACCATAGACCTATGTTATCTGACCTTAGAGAATCTGGATCAATAGAGCAGGATGCTGACCTTGTTATGTTCTTATATAGAGATGAGTACTATAACAAGGAAACAGAAGATAAAAATGTTGGAGAATGTATAATAGCTAAGCAGAGAAACGGTCCAGTTGGAACAGTTAAGCTTGCATGGCTTGGTCAATACAGTAAATTTGCAGATTATGAAGCTATTCATAAGGATGTTTAATAAATTTAGGGTGTATCAGAATACTGATATGCCCTAAATTTTATTATTGGTAGCTATATATTAAAAGGTATATAATAATTAAAGTATTTATAATTAGATACTAAATAGTTAAAATGACTATTAAGAATTTTAAGTTAAAAAATAATTATCATATTGTATTAAAAAGGAGAGGATAATATGAATAAAAAAATTGGATTCATAGGCTGTGGTAACATGGGAAGTGCTATGGTTTTAGGAATATTAAAATCAGGTATTGTATCTAAAGAAAATATTATTGCGTCATGTTCAAGAGAATCAAGTGCAGAAAGAATAAAAAATGAATTGGAAATAAACACTACTCTTAATAACAAAGAAGTTTGTAATAACAGTGACATAATATTTCTTGCAGTAAAACCATATATGTATGAAAAAGTTATAAAAGAAATAAGAGATTGTGTAGATTTAAATAAGGTTATTGTTACTATAGCGGCAGGAATTAATTTAAGTGATGTTGAAAAATGGTTTGAGAAAGAAACAAAAATAGTTAAAACTATGCCAAATACTCCAGCTTTAGTAGGTGAGGCAATGAGCGCTATTTGTCCTAATGAGTTAGTAAATGAAGAGGAATTAAAAGAAGTTATGGATATATTTAATGCTTTTGGAAAATCAGAAGTGTTAAGTGAGAAAGACTTCCATGGATTTATAGCACTTTGTGGTTCATCACCAGCTTATGTTTATATGTTTATAGAAGCTATGGCAGACGCTGCAGTTAGAGAAGGAATAAGTAGAGATAAAGCTTATAAATTAGCTGCTCAATCAGTATTAGGATCAGCTAAGATGGTTTTAGAAACTGGAGAACATCCAGCTAAGTTAAAAGATAATGTTTGCTCACCAGGAGGAACAACTATTGAAGCTGTTTTAGAGCTAGAAGAGACTGGATTTAGAAGTGCTGTAATGAATGCTATGAAAAAATGTTCAAAAAAATCTAAAGAAATGTAATGTTTTTTTATTGACAAAAAGTAAAAAAACATATATACTTTAATCATGATAATCATTATCAATTAGAAATTGATTATTATTCATGAACTGTATAAAGACAAACAAACATAACAAGCACAAACAAACATAATAAAACTCCTACAAGAACTCCTAGATTTTCTAGGAGTTTTTTTGTTGAAAATAATAATTTAATCATAAAATTATTATAAAGATTTATTACTGGATTTTTAACTATATATAGTATAAATAACATTAAGGATATTTTAAAATGCTAATAGTATATTTCAGAGTTGACGGAAGACTTATTCATTAGTTTATTCTCTAAATTACTTCTAGTTTTAGCTATTTTAGGATTAGTTCACTTATTAAGAAATAAAAAGTGGAGTCCAGTTAAAATTGTTATATGCATGTTCATATTATCCATTACTTTAGGTGCTTTAGTAATAATTTCATAATTTAAATAAGTATATTAATTGAAAATAATTATTTTTCAAATCTCACAGTTTTTTATATGCTGTGAGTTTATACTTTATGGAGAAAAACATTGAAAAAAAATAATAAATATGATAACACTATAAATAGTATTATTAGAATTTAGGGGTGGAAAAATGTTTAAGAGAAGCAGGGGCATAGCCCTGTATCATCAATTAGAAACAGAGCTAATTGACCTTATAAATAGCGGAGAACTTAAAGAAAATGATAAGTTACCATCTGAAAGAGAATTATGTGATCAATATAATGTTAGTAGAACAACAGCTAGGCAAGCTATTGGAGAATTAGAAAGAAAAGAATATGTATACAAGGTACATGGAAAGGGAACTTTTATATCTCCTAAAGTTTATAAACAACAATTATTAAAATTTTATAGTTTTACTGAAGAGATGAAGAAGCTTGGTAAAAATCCATCTTCAAAAATATTATCTTTTGATTTAATAAGAGCTGACAAGAAAATTGCAGAGAAATTAAGAGTGGAAAAAAATTCACAGGTATATAAAATATTAAGACTAAGAATAGCAGATGAAATTCCAATGATGGTGGAATTTACTTATTTACCTGAATATAGATTTATTGATTTAAAAGAGAAGATGCTTAAAGAAAAGCCTATGTATGATATATTTAGAGAAGTTTATAATGTTAGTTTAACTAAGGCTAAGGAAAGTTTTAAGCCAATACTAATGTCAAAGAGTGATTCAAAAGTATTAAATGTGGAAGATGGCACAGCTGCAATGAGAATTGAAAGGATAACTTTTGAAAATGAAAGGGTTATAGAGTATACAGCTAGTGTTTCAAGAGGAGATAAATTTGAATACACAGTAGTTTTAGAAGAAGATTAATATAGTGAAAACAAAGAGATATCACTTTTTGTGATGTCTCTTTATATATAAAATTAAATAATTAAGCTTTGCTGTTACTTCCACAAAGAAGAATTTTGTGTTTAACTATCTTTTTCATAGCCTCTTTACCTGGAGTCATATATTTTCTTGGGTCATTAGCCTTTGGATTAGCTATGAAATAATCTTTTACTGCATCTGAAAATGGGATTTTTAAGTCTGTAGCAACATTAACTTTACATATTCCAAGTTCTATAGCTTTTTTAACTAATTCATCTGGAACGTCAGATGCACCATGTAAAACTAAAGGGACAGATACCTTTTCTCTAATTTTAACTAATCTATCAAAGTCTAATTTAGGAGTTCCTTTATATAATCCATGAGCAGTTCCAATGGCTATAGCAAGTGAATCTACACCTGTTCTTTCAACAAATTCTAAAGCTGCATAAGGATCTGTATAAGCACCTTCATTTTCATCTAATACTAAGTCATCCTCAACTCCAACAAGTTTACCAAGTTCAGCTTCAACAGTAGTATCATATCTATGAGCAAAGTCTACAATTTCCTTTACTATGCTTACATTGTCTTCAAAAGAAAGATGGGAAGCATCTATCATACAAGATTTAAATCCAGTTATTATATGACTTTTTATAAGCTTTGGATCTTCAAAGTGATCAAGGTGAATTGCTATTGGGATATTGTATTTTTGAGATGCTACTTCAGCCATAGCTACTATATAATCTGGACCAGCATAATCAATAGTTCCTGGAGTACCTGCAATTATAACAGGAGAGTTAAGTTCGGCGGCAGTCTCAACAACTACTTGAAAAGTTTCTAGGTTGTGTATGTTAAAAGCAGGAATAGCATATCTTCCTTTTTGAGCTCTTATAAGCATATCTTTAGTAGATTTAATTTTATTCATAAAAACACCTCTCATAAATTAATTATTATATTCATGAATTATAACTCCTTGAACAACTCTATTAACTGTTCCATTTGGTCTTGGATTATCAGGAGAAATCCCAAGTCTTAAAGAGTTAAAGAAAGAAATCATTTGTCCAAATATTATATAATTAAATGCTATAAATGTATCATCTAGTTTAGATCCATTAGATGTTATATATCTATGAGAAATTTCCTTAAGATTTTCTCTGTTAAAATAACTTAAGACAGCAACTTTTTGAGTACCTTCATCACTATAAACTTCTTTTATTAAATCATAATCATAAAGAGCTGTATAATCATTTGTAGAGCATAGGAATACAACTAAAGTGTTATTATTTATTATTGACTTAGGACCATGTCTAAAGCCTAAAATTGATTCACAAGCAGTAACTTGTTTACCAGAAGTTAATTCTAAATTTTTAAGAGCCATTTCGTGACAAAGACCTTTTAAAGCACCAGAACCAACATAAACAATTCTTTCTGATCCTAAATCTGAAATTGATTTTGCATCTTCCCATTTAGTATCAAGAGAAGCTTGTCCTTTAGCAATCAATTCTTCAACGATTTTTTTATTTTCTTCTAGATTAGATATATCAAATAAAAGTAGAGTAGCTAACGTCATACAAGTAAATGAACTTGTCATAGCAAAACTCTTGTCATTTGATTTTTCTGGCATTAATAAAACTAAGTTTCCTTCTTTTTCTTGAGATTTCTTAGCAAGCTCACCATCTTTATTACAGGTAACAACTATGTGGGATAGGTTTTTAACCTTTTTTTCAAGTAAATCATAAGTTCCAACACTTTCTGGACTGTTACCAGAACGAGCATAAGAAACTAAGATAGTATTTGCATTTTCATCTATATATTCATCTGGATTTGAAACAAAGTCAGTAGTAGCTATAGCTTCAACTCTTTTACCTAATTTTTTAGCTAAGTAAAGGTAAATAGTATCTCCAACATAGGCAGATGTTCCTGCGCCAGTTAAGATTATTCTTAAATTTTCTTTATTTAAATTTTTTTCTAAGAATTTATTTATAGCTTCTTTATTGTTTTCTACTATGCTCAAAGTCTTTTTCCATAATTTTGGTTGTTGATATATTTCATTTGCTGTATAAGTAGCTTTTAAGTTTGATAATTCCTCTTGTGTAAATCCAAAAATTTTATTCATAATCCTCACCTCTATTATAATGTTGTCATTACCAGTTGGTTTGAATAAAAAAACACCAAATATAATGATGTTATTACAAGTTAATATTATAATATTATAATAATAAATGTCAATAATTTACTGGTATATTTAAAAACCTATATTAATTTGCATACTAATTATTTAAAAATAAAATGAGCATATATAATTACATATGCTCATTAAAAAAGAATTATTTATCTTTACCAAAAACTTTTTCTTTTAATTCAAGTCCTGTTTTAGTAATTGCTAAACCACCTAATGCAGTTTCTCTTAGAGAAGCAGGTAAAGATTTTCCTACTCTATACATAGCTTCAACTGTATCATCAAAAGGTATTTTACTATGTATGCCTGCCATAACTAAGTCAGCAGTTGTTAAAGCGCTAACTGCTCCTGCAAAATTTCTTTTAGCGCAAGGTACTTCTACTAATCCAGCTATTGGATCACAAACTAGACCAAGTATATTTTTAAATACTATTGCACCAGCATCTAAAGCCATTTCAGGAGTTCCGCCCATCATTTCTACAGTGGCAGCAGCTCCCATAGCAGCAGCAGATCCACATTCGGCTTGGCATCCACCTTCAGCACCTGCTAATGTTGCATTTTGTGCAATTATCATTCCAACAGCTGATGAAGCTAATAAACCTTGAATAAGTTCTTCATCGCTTAGATTTAATCTTTCGCCTACTGTTAATATTACAGCAGGTAATATTCCACAAGAACCAGCTGTTGGACATGCTACTATTCTTCCCATAGAAGCATTTACTTCTGAACAAGATAAAGCTCTAGCCATAGCACCAACCATAACGTTACCAGTTAAAGTATTTCCTTTTTCTAAGTATTTTCTTAGTTTATAAGCATCTCCGCCAATTAATCCACTTACAGAATAAACTTTTTTTTCTTGTCCTTCATTAGCTGCTTCTTTCATAACTTGAAGAACTTTTTCCATACCTTTGATTACATCTTCTCTAGTACAGTTTTTACTTTCCATTTCATGTTGAATTGCATATTCAGCTAAGGAGAAATTATTCTCTTTACATATTTCTAATAATTCAGCACCATTTCTTGCAATCATCTAAATATCCTCCTTTACTGGATTTATAACAACTAGTTTTTCAACAGCTTCAACTTTTTTTATTTCATCAATAATATCCTTTGTAATAGGGCTGTCCATTTCAAAGACCATTCTTGCAGCCTTTCCTCTTTCTGTTCTAAATACTTTCATGAAAGCTATATTAATATTATGCTTATAAACTATTGCAGTTACATTAGATACAGCTCCAGGAACATCTTTATGTGAAATTATTAGTGTTGGGTATTCACCGGTAAATTCAACAATGCTACCATTTACTTCAGTGATTTTAATACTTCCACCACCTATTGATGAGCCTACTATTTCATGAAAAACACCATAAATATCTTCAATTATAAATTTAACTGTATTAGGATGTGCATCACCTAAATCAACTTCCTTAAATTCTAATTCAATATTTTTCTCTTTTGCTATTTCTAAAGAATTTCTAAGGCGTGTATCAGAAGGCTCCATTCCAAGTATACCTGCTACTAAAGCCTTGTCTGTACCATGACCTTTATAGGTTTTACCAAAAGAACCGTGTAAAAGAAAAGTAACTTTTTTAATTGGTTTACCACAAATTACTCTAGCTACTTTTCCAAGCCTAGCAGCTCCTGCTGTATGAGAGCTAGATGGTCCAATCATAATTGGTCCAAGAATATCGAAAACACCATATGTATTCATTTTTTTATTCTCCTTTGTTATATTTAATAAAATAAGATGTTTTAGTGTATAATTAAGTAATTCTTTCGTTAAATATAGTATAACATTTTTAAAAATCAAAATTAAAAATTTAACTTGAATTTAATGTTAATAATTTAATTAATTTTAGAAATAAAAAAATATTTAGTAAAAAATAAATTTATTGATAAGAATAAGTATTGTGAAAAAAGAGTAATACTAGTGAGAATTTTGACGAAAAAATATTATTAAATTAAATATTATTTAATTGAATTAAATAATATGAATTTTATTAGTAGAAATATGTTAAAATATTCGTTTTTATTACCTTGACCTAAAAGTTTTACTCTGTTAATATGGTATAGGACAATGAAATTTATAGTAAAAACACCTATAAATACGAACAATGTCTACTTGAGAAAAGTCGATCAACCGTTATGGTTTATAAAAAAGAATTTTAATGTTCTTTTTAAATTTTAATGTTCTTTTTATAAGGAGGAAATAAAAAATGTCAGCATTTGTTGTATTAGGAGCTCAATGGGGAGACGAAGGAAAAGGAAAAATGACAGATTACTTAGCAGAAGAGGCAGAAGTAGTTGTTAGATTTCAAGGAGGAAATAACGCTGGACATACAGTTGAAGTTGAAGACAAACAATACAAGTTACACTTAATACCTTCAGGAATATTACATGACGAGAAATTAAACGTAATAGGAAATGGTGTTGTAGTAGATCCTAAAGCACTATTTACAGAAATAGATTACTTAGAAGGCTTAGGAGTAAAGGTAACTCCAGAGAAATTAATAGTTAGTGATAGAGCACATCTTATAATGCCATACCACATAACATTAGATAAGTTAAAAGAAAAAGCTAGAGGAAAAAATGATATAGGAACTACTTGCAAAGGAATAGGTCCTTGTTATACAGATAAATATGAAAGATCAGGAATAAGAGTTTGTGACCTTATGCACAAAGATGCTTTTGCTGATAAATTAAGAATAAACATAGAAATGAAAAATGGATACATTAAATTATTAGGTGGAGAAGAATTAAACTTTGATGAAATATATAATGAATATATGGCGTTTGCTGAAAGATTAAGACCATATGTTAAAGATACTTCAGTTGAAATATATAATGCTATCCAAGCAGATAAAAATGTATTATTTGAAGGTGCTCAAGGAATGCTTCTTGATATAGACTATGGAACTTATCCATATGTTACATCATCAAACACAACTTCATGTGGAGTTCCTAGTGGAGCAGGTATAGGACCAAACATGATAACTAATGCTGTTGGTATAGCTAAAGCGTATACTACAAGAGTTGGTAAAGGACCATTCCCAACAGAGCTTGAAAATGAAATTGGTGAGTGGATAAGAGAAAAAGGTCATGAGTACGGAGTAACTACAGGAAGATCAAGAAGATGTGGTTGGTTAGATCTTGTTATTTTAAAAACTACTGCAAGAGTTTGTGGACTAACTTCATTAGTAGTAACTAAAATAGATACATTAGCTGGACTAGATAAAATACAAATTTGTGTTGGGTATGAATTAGATGGAAAAGTTATAGATTACTTCCCAGCTAGTTTAGAAGATTTAGCTAGATGTAAGCCAATATATGAAGAGTTCGAAGGATGGGGCGAAGAAGTTGCTGATGCAAGAAGCTATGATGAGTTACCAGAGAACGCTAAAATTTACTTAAGAAAAATAGAAGATTTCACAGGAACTAAAATTTCTATAGTTGGTGTTGGACCAAAGAGAAATCAAACTATAAGAGTAAGAGAAGAACTTTAATAAATACTAAAGAATAACTAGTTAAAATAGCTTAAGATTATTCAATCTTAAGCTATTTTTTATTTTAAGGTATAATATTTTTAAATTAATTTAGAATAAAAGTATATAAGTTAAGAGGAGAATTGTATGGGATATATAATGGATTTAAGAAAAGAGCTTCCTAATCCACATAGACCACTTATAATGTGTTCAGCTGGAATTATAATAATTGATAAAATTGGAAGAGTATTATTACAAAAAAGAACTGATAACAATAAATGGGGACTTCCTGGAGGAAGCTTAGAGCTTGGAGAAAGCTTTCAGGAAGCGGCTATTAGAGAAGCGTATGAAGAAGTAGGACTTAAGGTTAAGAGTTTAAACTTATTCAATGTTTACTCTGGTAAAGAGTGTTATAATAAATATCCTAATGGAGATGAAATTTATAATGCATCATCTATATTTATTTCAAATGATTATGAGGGAGAAGTAGTCTTAGATGGAGAAGAAAGTGCAGATGCTATATTTTTTAATAAGCTAGATATTCCTTCATTAGAAGATATTAATCCACCAGACAGAATTGTTATAAAAGATATAATAGAAAAGTTAAATACAGAAGATTAAATATAAGTTTTATTTTAAAGATTACAATTCAGAGTAAAATACTTGTGTTTAAATTTTATAGAGAGTATAATTAAAAATATAACTTTTAATTTAATTAAGAGAGGTGTAGTTTATTATGATAACTAAAGACATGACAATTGGAGAAGTAATAAGAAAAATACCAACAGCTGCTCAGGTATTAATGAGCTTTGGTATGGGATGTGTTGGATGTCCATCAGCTCAAGCTGAAACTTTAGAAGAGGCTGCAATAGTTCACGGAATAAATTTAGATGATTTAATAAGAGCTATAAATAATATAGAATATTAATTTTAAGCTTTGTTTAAAATTAAGAAGCACTTTTTTATAAGTGCTTCTTATTTTTTATAATATTTATTTTAAAAGTTAAGTATATATTTAAAAAAATTTTTTGAAAAATTGAAAATAACTATTGCTAAACAATAATTATTATTATATAATAACATCATAAGGTTGATGAGGAAATACATCAACAAGAAACGACTTAAATAAAGACTTTAAATTATCATATAAATTGAAATTAGATAAATGTTTGTTTGTAGGAGGAATAATATTATGAAAAAATTTGTTTGTACAATTTGTGGATATGTTTATGAAGGAGAAAAAGCACCAGAAAAATGTCCAATCTGTGGAGCAGGTTCAGATAAATTCGTAGAGCAAAGTGGAGACTTAGCA
>NZ_JARHZJ010000011.1 GCF_029258205.1 Clostridium sp. | reverse complement strand
TTTAGTAATTAACAGGAGTATGTATTATGAGTGATGAATTAAGAAATGAGATGTTAAAAAGAGCCGAGCAAATGGGATTAAGTAAAAAAGACCTCTTCATAAAAGAAAAGAATTTACGTAAGTTTATTAAAAGTGATCTTGACCATTATAAGCTTATAGTTGATATAGAAAAAGATTTAGGTTTAGTTCAGTGCAAGAAAACTGATAAGAGCATAAGGAAGATTAAGAAACCAGTAATTATTAAGGTTGATTTATATACTGTATTTAAGTTTTATATTAACTTAGGTCATGTATTTAGAGATAAAAATAAGAGGGTTTATTCAATGGAAGAGGTAGAGCAACTACTAATTAATTACTATGAAAAGAACAATATAGAATATAAAATTTAAAGCATTTACGTATAGTGTAAGTGCTTTTATTATTTAAGAGGATTTATGACTAAGGAACAAAGAGAAAATATTAAAAAATTATTAAGCAATTATAAAACTATGAAAGCTCAAATTGAATGTATTGATTATGAGATGATTGTAACTAAATAGTGTAGAGAACTTGAAAGATTTTAGAAGTATAAAGAGCTATATAAATAAAGTAATGATTAGATTTGATTTATATAATTAGAATATATAGTATATATTTAAATTTCTGTACATAGTTTTAATTGGATATTATAATAAAATAAGAAATATTTTAGGAGGTTAGTTGTGTTAAAGAGTATTGAAATAAAAAAATTATTTAATATATTTGATTATAATATTAATTTAGAGAATAACAAATTAATAATTATAACAGGTCCTAATGGATATGGAAAATCAACTATATTAAAAATTTTAGAGGCTGTAAATAAAGTTAATCTGAGTTATTTTTATGATATAAATTTTGAAGAAATTACTTTGAATTTTAAAAATAATGAAGAAAAAGTAAAATTAAAAAAAGTGAAAAATGAATTAATTATAAATGAAGAAAATATTAGTGTTATATTAGAAAATTTATTTAATAAAGAATTTGATGGTATAACTATTAATAATAGAAGATACATTGAAAAGAGAATATTAGAAAGAGAAAAGGAATATGGAAATGAATATTTTAAAACTTTAATAAACAAATATTTTAATGTAGATAGTTTTGAATTTAATAGTATTATAGATAATGATATTAATGTTGTTAGTGGTATAAAAATACTTTATGACAATGCAGAGGAAGTTTATTTTATAAAAGAGCAAAGACTAATAAAAAAATTAAGTAATGATATGGAATATAATGATGTTGATTATAAAAAAAGACATACGAGATATGTTGGCTCTAAAATAAATAGAACAACAGAAGTAATAGATAATATACCTAGAAAAATAAAAAGTATAATCAGTGATTTATCTCAAAAATATTCAAAAGAAGCTAATATAATAGATAGTAGTTATCCAGTAAGATTATTTGCAACAAATGTTGGTTTAACAGAAAATGAATACAAATCAAAAATAATAGATATTAGAAAGAAATTTGATAAACTAAATGTATATGATATTTCTGAAGTTAAATTTGAAAAAGATATTATGTTTAAAAAAGAACACGCAAAGGCATTAAAAATCTATTTTGATGACTTTGATAAGAAATATCAAGTATATGAAGGTATGTTAGAAAAATTTGATTTGTTCATGGATATAATAAATACTAAATTAGCATTTAAAAATATCAAAATTTCTAAAGAAAAAGGTTTATCTATAGTAGATATGCAAGGAGAGAAAGTTAAGTTATCAATGTTATCTTCTGGTGAAAAACAAATGATAGTGTTATTTTATAACTTAATATTTGAGATTAATAATGAAAGTTTATTATTAATAGATGAACCTGAAATATCTCTTCATATAAGTTGGCAACAAGAATTTATGAGTGATGTATTGAGAGTTTTAGAGAAAAAAAATATAAATGTTATAGTTGCGACACATTCACCACAAATATTGAGCAATTATTGGGAAAATCAAATAGATTTGGGTGAAATAGATGGGGAATAATTCTATAAGGAGCACAATAACTAAGAAAGATATTATTTCAGAGATAAAGTTATTTTTAAGTGCTAATAAAACAAAGAAAGTAATTATAGTAGAAGGACAGGATGATTATAAATTTCTTAGAAAATTTATAAAAAATGATGTATTATTAAAAGAATCATTCACAGGAAAAGAAGGTGTGCTATCTATAAAAAAATTTTTTGAAGAAAAGAATAATGTTATAGGGATAATAGATAAAGACTATGATGATGAATTAGATACCAAAGGAATTTTTTATTATGATTTTTCTAGTATGGAAATGATGATTAATAGTGAAATAGAATGTTTTAAAAATGTATGTTGTGAATGTTACATTAAAGAAGTAAATGAAGAGGAGCTAAGAGAAGAAATTCTTAATAGACTTATAAATATAAGTCTATTAAGAAGATATAATGCTAAAAATAAATTAGAAATTAATATAAATAAAATACCTATACATAATATATTGTTGGAAGATAATACTGTGTGTAAAACAAAACTTTTTCAAATGGTAGATTTTAAAAATAAGGAAAATGAACTGTGGAAAGCAAATAAAAATATTATAAGTAAATATATTGATGAATATGGAAAAAAGAAATATACTTTGGAAGAATTGTTGTATATTACAAGAGGCCATGATTTTGTTTATATGCTTAATGTATATTGTTCCAAAATCAGAGGGAAAGATTATGGTATAGATACAATGCAAAGTTTTTTAAGATGTTCATTTACATTAGAGCATTTTAAAAATACAAAAATGTGGACAAATCTAAAAAAATATGGCGATAAAGAAAAGTTATATTTTTTTAATCAATAAAAGATTTATAAAAATATAATTAAATAAATTATTTGAATTAGAATATTCTATTTATTAATAAATGTGTAATAAATTTAATTTTTATATTAAAGGGACACAAAGGGGACAATTAGTAAACACAAAAGAAAATACAAGTGATTTTATAAGAATATTTAATCACTTGCAAATATAGTATTTAAGTAGGTTTATAGATGTTTTATAACTGTATATAAATTTATAAAAATTTATGGAAATATTCCTACTGGGGATACCATAGTTTTAACTGTGTAGTAAAAAAACTCCATATTTATATGGAGTTTTTTAAATATTATTATTTATTATGAAATTTTTGTATAATATAATAATTATATAGGAAAATAAAAAAGAAGAAAAATATATAGAATAATAGGAGTGGTTTACTTGGATCCATATACGTTTCAGATTGTGTTTCTTATTGTCTTGATAATTTTATCAGGATTTTTTTCAGCATCAGAAACAGCTTTAATGTCTTTAAGTAGAATAAGAGTTAGGAATATGGTTGATGAAGAGATAAAGGGAGCTAAGTTATTAGAAAAATTATTAGAAGATCCTAATAAATTATTAGGTGGAATCTTAATAGGAAATAATATAGTTAATATAGGTGCCTCATCATTAGCATCAACTCTAGCTTTTAGAATATTTGGTGATAGCGGAGTTGCTTTAGCTACTGGAGTTATGACTATACTAGTATTAATTTTTGGAGAAATAACTCCTAAATCATTAGCTAAGCAAAATGCAGAGAAGGTTTCTTTAGCTGTAGCGCCTATAATAAATATAGTGGTTATAGTTTTTAAACCTTTTGTTTGGTTATTTTCTTCAATATCATCACTAATAGTAAGATTATTAGGTGGCGATTTGAATAAAAGTGAGCCATTTATAACAGAGGAAGAGTTAAAAACAATGGTTGATGTAAGTGAAGAAGAAGGAGTTCTTGAAGTTGAAGAAAAAGAAATGATATTCAATGTTTTTGAATTTGGAGATCTTCAAGTAAAAGATATAATGGTTCAAAGAGTAAATGTTATTGCAGTAAATGTTACAGCTACCTATGAAGAAGTATTAAAAGTTATAAAAGAGGAACAATTTTCAAGAATACCAGTTTATAACGAGTCAATAGATGATATTATTGGTATTTTAAATGTTAAAGATTTAATTCTTTTAGATAGGGATGAGAAAAATTTTAATGTAACAGAGTACATGAGAGAGCCTTTTAGAACCTTTGAATTTAAAAAGATAACAGAACTATTTTCAGAAATGAAAACAACTAGAAATCACATAGCAGTGGTATTAGATGAATATGGTGGAACAGTGGGTATTGTTACTATTGAGGACTTAATAGAAGAAATCGTAGGAGAGATTGAAGATGAATACGATGAAAGAGATAAGGATATAGAAGTTATTAAAGAAAATGAGTTTGTAGTAGATGGTAGTACAAGACTTTCTGATTTAAGTGATATGATAGGATTTGAGATAGAATCGGAAGAATTTGATTCTATTGGAGGATATGTAATAGGATATTTAGGAAGAATGCCTAAGGTTGGAGAAGAAGTTAAAACAAATGACTTTAGAGTTATTGTTGAAGAATTAGATAGAAATAGGGTGAAAAAGGTTAGAGTTTACACATATAAAAGAAAAAAAGAGGAGAGTTAAGTGTGCTTAGTTTAGCTTTGGAAGAGGCAGTAAAAGCTAGAGAAAAGGGAGAAGTTCCTGTAGGAGTTGTGATAGTAAAGAATGGAGAAGTCATTGCGAAGGCTCATAATTTAAAGGAAACCTTAAATGATCCAACAGCTCATGCAGAAATTCTTGCTATAAGAGAAGCTTGTAATAAACTAAATAATTGGAGACTTCATGGGTGTGAGATGTATGTTACTTTAGAACCTTGTCCTATGTGTGCTGGAGCTATTCTTCAAAGTAGAATTTCAAAAATTTATATTGGTACTTTTGATGATACAACAGGAGCAGCTGGTTCTGTTGTTAATATTCTTCAAAATCATAATCTCAATCATTTTCTTGAAGTAGTTTGGGTGAATGATGAAAAATGTAGTAAAATATTAACAAAATTTTTTAAAGATAGGCGAGGGTAAGTAATGATTTACTTGCCCTTTCTATGTTATACTGAAAATACAAATATTGGTGGGGGTGAATTATGAGTAAATTAGATATGATGGTTGGATATGAAATGAATTTCTATGAAAAGAAATTTGAAGAAAACATAAAAAAATTATCTTACTATATGCATAGATGTTTTAATGAAACTATAGGAGAAAAAGTTACTGGAATAGCTATAGAAGAAAACCTTTTATATGCTTGGGCATATTATTTCGTTACAATAGCTGATGAAGATCCTAAAATGGGTGACAGAATAATGATGGGACTTATAAATCACTTTAATACATTATTAGAAGATGAGAATGTAAGAATAAATGGTAAAGAAGGGGCAAAATTAATGATAGATCATTCTTTCTGTAGAGTATGGTTTGGTACAAGTTTAAATGTTATGTTAGTTAAAAAATATGGTGAAGAGGACTACAAAGAAGTTTTTGACTACATAAAAGATAACTATTTACAAAAAGAATGTAAAATAAGGTCACTAAAGGTTTCATAGTATTTTTTAATCAGTAAGTAAAGATTTACTTACTGATTTTTCTTTATGTGCTATAATTAATAAAAATTATAGTGCTTTTATATAAATTTTATCTAAAGAAATTAGTTTGAAAGAAGTGTTTTTATGAAAATAAACAAAAGATATTTAGTTGTCTTTTTCATATTGTTAATTATTGAGGTTTTTATTGCACTATTTGTACATGATAATTTTATTAGGCCTTATATAGGGGATGTTTTAGTTGTAATGGTTATATACACGTTTATAAGAGCAATAATAAAAAGAAAAATAAAAAAGTTGCCTATATATATCTTTTTATTTGGTGTTTTAGTTGAAATTTTACAATACTTTAGAATAGTTAATATATTACATCTTCAAAATAGTAGATTTTTTAAAATTCTCATAGGTACATCATTTGATGTAAAGGATATTATATGCTATTTTGTGGGAACTTTAATTTTAATATTTTGGGAAGATATAAATAAAAAATAGTTATTTTAAGTGAGCTCAATTTGGGTGTTAACTTTTTTTTACATAAATAAGAATAGGATAGCATATTATTTTACAGAGAATATTATGTAATAGCAGGAGGATCCTATTTTGAAGGAAAATCAATTTAATATAGAAACTTTAATAGTAGCAATATTAGTAATGTTAACACTTATAAACATAGATGTGGTTCATGTAACAGATAATCAGAGTGTAAAAATACAAATAGAAACTGAAGAGGATATACCAATAGTTTCTAATGTCTTTATAACAGTTGATGATGCTAAAAAATGGGCTCAAAGTAAAGGAGCTACTGAAGAATTTATTGAATTAGCTGATTTATATTGGGAATATTCAGATGAACATGGAGAGGTTAATCCAGCTTTAGCATATGTACAAGCCGCTAAGGAAACTGCTTATGGCAATTTTGGAGGAGTATTAGATTCTTCATATCATAACCCATGTGGGTTAAAAACAAATAAGGGTGGAAGCGATAAAAATCCTAAAGCTCATATGAAATTTAAAAGTTGGAATGAAGGAGTAAAGGCACACTTAGATCATTTAGCCTTATATGCAGGAGCAGAAGGATATCCAAAGGCTGAAACAAAAGATCCTAGACATTTTGCTTCAATATTTGGAAAAGCTAATTCAGTAATTGATTTAAGCAAAAATTGGGCACCTAGTTCTACTTATGGAGAAGAAATTCTTGGTATGTATAATGAAATGATTGAAGGTTCAGGAAATAAAGACATAGAGGTAATTAATATATTTTAGTTTAGGAAACTATATAAAATTGGGGGTATAAAAAGTTTATAAATAAAAGCTTTTTATATCCCACTTTTATATAATTAAAATTTAAGTTCCACAATATGTTATATATGGAGTATTACTTTTCTTAGGTAACTTAGTATACTTTTCTAAATCTTTAGAATAACTGTAAGGTTTTTTCAATGCTTTTAATAGATCATCCATAAAAGTAAAATCACCTTTTTCAGCGTTTTTAAGAGCTTCTTCAACTAAGTGATTTCTAGGAATTATATAGGGATTATTATTCATCATTAAATTCCTTACATCTTCATTTGGTCTATTTTCTTCTTTTAATCTATTCTGCCAAAGAGAATACCAAGTTTTGAATTCATCAGTACTAAATATTTTTTCATCTTCAAATTTATTAATAGTTAAAGATACAAAAGTATTAGTAAAATCTGCTTCATATTTTTGCATTGTGCTTAAAAGTCCTTCAATTAATAATTGATCATTTTCTTTTTCTGTGAAAATACCAAGTTTAGCTCTCATTTTATTGAACCAATATTTTTTATATAGCTTAGAAAAGTTTGATATTGATTTTTTAGCAATATTAATAGCTTCATCTAGGTTATCATTTAGAAGAGGAAGCATGGCTTCAGCAAATCTAGATAAGTTCCATAATGCCATATTAGGTTGATTTCCATAAGCATATCTACCATTATAATCAATTGAGCTAAATACTGTATTTGTATTATATGTATCCATAAATGCGCAAGGGCCATAATCTATAGTTTCTCCTGATATTAACATATTATCAGTATTCATAACTCCATGTATAAATCCAACACTTTGCCATTTTGCAATAAGTTTAGCTTGACGATTTATTACCTCTTGAAGAAATAAAATATATTTATTTTCACTATTAGCTATATTAGGGAAGTGTCTTTCAATTGTGTAGTCAGCAAGACTTTTAAGATCCTCTAAATCACCCCAATTAGCAGCATAAGCAAAAGTTCCAACTCTAATATGACTAGAAGATATTCTTGTTAATATAGCACCTTGCTTAAGTCCTTCTCTTAAAATATCCTCACCAGTAGTAACT
The DNA here is from genome assembly GCF_029258205.1 of Clostridium sp. Lineage (GTDB taxonomy): Bacteria > Bacillota > Clostridia > Clostridiales > Clostridiaceae > Sarcina. Next base: position 23,830 of record NZ_JARHZJ010000011.1, on the reverse strand, counting down.
ACAGCAAGGCTCCTAGTTGTAGGTATTTTAAGATAATTCATACCTTCGCTTATTATATATTCTCTAAGCATAGGTGTAAGAGATGCTTTTCCATCTCCACCTCTTGAATAGATTGTTCTACCAGAACCTTTTAATTGAACATCATATTTTTTATAATCTTTGGTTACATGTTCTCCTAATAAGAGAGCTCTACCATCTCCTAGCATTGTAAAATGACCGAATTGGTGACCTGCATAAGCTTGAGCAATTGGTACAATTCCTGAGAATGTTTGGTTTCCTGCAAATATATTAATACCAAAATCGCTATTTAAAACTTCTTCATTAAGTCCAAGTTCTTCAGCAAGAGAAGTATTAAACTTAATAAGTTTAGGATTTTTTGATCCTTTTGGATTTTGCTCACTAAAAAATATATTTGGAAGAGTCTGATAAGAGTTTTGTAATTTAAAACCTGTTTTTAATTCAAAATCTTTAATTTTCATTTTAACCTCCTCAATAATTATAGTATTTTAATTTTCTTATAAGAAACAGCTTAATATTATCTTTAATTAGTTATAATATCAAGACATGGAAAATAAATTTTAGAGTATAAAAGATAATTTAAATTTGAAAACATTAATAGATTTTAGAGCTAGACAACAAGTTAATAAAAAAGAATATAAGACAATAAAGGAGTTTGGATTAACAGTTTTATCAGATGAAGAAAAAAATACGTTAATAAAATCTGATATGGATAAAAGGGATTTAGGATGGCTTCAGAGTTCATTCTACTTCTCTTTTTCAGAATACTATAATTCACATAACATTTTATTTGGATAAATGATTATTTAATAAAACCAAGTACGGGATTTGTACACATCAACATCAAAACATGGAAATAGTTTCTTATATTGTTTCAGGAGAAATAACTCATGTAGATAGTATGAGAAATAAAAGAAGTTTTACAAGAGGAAATGTTCAATATATGAGTTCAGGAACAGGAGTTTTACATAGTGAGTATAACAATAGAGATGAAATGTTAATACTTTTATAAATATTGATTTATCCAGACAAATAAGGATATAAACCTAATTATGGAGATTATAAGTTTGATTGGGACTTAAGAGAAAATAAATTGTTAAATATAGTCTCGGGAAAAAAATGGTGATGAATCTATTAAATTTATATAAATTAAATATAATATTTAAAATTATATCATAAATTTACTACCAATCATTATATTTAGCTATTTATATTGATTATTAATTAAAGTAATAATCAATTATTCTTCAGAATATAATCAATAAGAGTATTATTTATATAATTTTAAGATATTTTAAAAGAATTTAATTATATAGAATTCAATTATTTCTTTTATTATATAGATTTTAGAATTTTGGAATGATAAATAAAAATTTAAAATCATACTTTTAATCTTAATTTAACTTAACAGATCGTATTTTTATATTAGGAGGATTTTAATGAAAGTAGATATAATTTCAGGATTTTTAGGTGCTGGCAAAACCACTTTAATAAAAAAGCTTTTAGATACCTTAGTAAAAGATGAAAAAGTAGCTATTGTGGAAAATGAATATGGAGAAGTTGGAATTGATGGAGATTTACTTAAAGATAGAAGAATTGAAGTGAAAGAAATTAATTCTGGGTGTATATGTTGCACTATAAAGGGAGATTTTAAGCAAAATATATTAGATATAATATCAAATTATAGACCAGATAGAATTATAATTGAACCTTCAGGAGTGGCTAATTTTTCTCAAGTTCTTGAATCTATAAAAGAAGCTCATATAGAAGGCTTAAGAATAAATATGAAAATAACCATGGTTGATGCTCAAAATTTTCACGTGTATATGAAAAACTTTGGAGATTTTTACAAAAGCCAATTAGTAAATGCAAACACAATAATATTAACTAGAATAGAAAAAATTTCTGATAATGAAATTACTAGTGTTTGTAATGTTATAAAAACAATAAATAATAAAGCTAATATTATAACTACTGAGTTAAGCAAGTTAAGTCCAGAAAGAATAATTCAAGTTTCAGAGAAAAAAGTTGAAAGTTTAATAGACAATATAAATATTAAGAAACCTAAAAAAATAGGATTAAGGAGAGTTTCAGCACCAGAATTTTTTGAGGATTGGGGCGTGGAGACACCAAAAACCTTTGAATATTCTGAGTTAGTAAAAATTTTAAGTGAATTTCAAAATAATAAACATGGTGAGGTTTTAAGAGCAAAGGGAATAATAAAATCTGCAGATAACAAGTGGTTTAAATTTGATTTTGTACCAAATGATATTTCTATTGTTAATTATAAAAGCGATTATACAGGTAGAGTTTGTGTTATAGGAAAAAATTTAAATAAAGATAGTATAGATAAACTATTTTCTTAAAAATAAGGGAGATGGTTATGTGAAAAAATGTTCAGTTGATTTGATAACAGGTTTTTTATCATCAGGAAAAACATCCTTCATAAATCACATATTAGATGATTTTTCTAAGGATGAGGTGCTAGTAATACAATGTGAGCTTGGACATGAAGAATTAATAAGTAGAAAGAATATTAATATAAAAAAGTTTTCTAGTATGGATGAGTTAAAGGAAGATGATTTAATAAGAAGTATAAAATTTTATGCACCTAAGAGAGTATTTATTGAATGTAATGGGGTTAGTCAAACTAAAAAGTTTATAGAAAAAGCTACAAATAGTAGACTTAAGGAATATTTAAAGATTGGGATTATAGTTAATTTAATTGATATTACAACTTTTAATATGTTTTTAAAGAATATACCGTCAATGATAATACCAAACATATCACTAAGTAATCTTATTGTTTTAAATAAATGTAATGAAATAAATGAAAATGCTTTAAAAGAATACAAAGATATGATAGAAAGATTTAATCAGAATGCACATATAGTTAATTGTACAGGTAAGGAAGGAACTAATATGAACTTTAACAAAGAAAGACTTATAAACAGGATTATGGGATAAGTATGGAGCTTTTAAATAAATTTTCTATAGTTTTTTCTAGTATAGTAATAGAAGCACTGCCTTTTATACTTATAGGGGCAGTGTTAGCTTCCTTTATGCAAGTTTATATTTCAAATAATATATTTAATAAAATCATATCTAAAAATAAATTATTAGGATCGATTCAAGCTGGAGTAGTAGGAGTTTTTTTACCAGTTTGTGAATGTGCAACAGTACCTATAACAAAAGGATTATTAAATAAAAAGGTGCCTTTTAATGTAGCTATAACTTATATGTTAGCTGCTCCTATAGTTAATCCATTGACTATATTATCAACATATTATGCCTTTGATGGAAACATAAAGGTAGTATTGTTAAGAGTTGGAGTTGGCTTCTTAATAGCTGTTATAGCTGGATTACTTATGCTTTGTTTAAGTGGAGAAAATAATATTTTAATAGAAAATATTGATAGTGAGTTACAAGGAAAATGTCTTTGTGGATGTTCAGAAATATATGATAATTCTAGTAAACCAATAAGACTTTTAAAGCATATATCATTAGAATTTTACGATATAGGAAAATATTTTATAGTTGGAGCAACTTTAGCTGCAATATTTCAAACCTTTGTTCCTAGGGAAATTATTTTTTGTTTTGAAAATAGTGCAGTATTATCAATAATAATGCTTATGGCTTTTTCATTCTTAATTTCATTATGCTCAGAGGCAGATGCATTTGTTGCTAGTACATTTATGAATAGATTTTCTTTAGGATCAATAATGGGATTCTTGATTATAGGTCCAATGATAGATTTAAAAAATACAATAATGTTATTTTCTATATTTAAAAAATCTTTTGTAATTAAACTTTTATTTGTGGTATTTTCACTTTGCTTCATAGCTTCAGCTTTGATATTTTAAGGAGGAGCCTTTATGAGAAAATTTAATTTTAGTGAATTCATATGGTTTCTTATATTATTTTGCTTTGAATACTTAATAATAAAAATGTTTATAAGTGAAAAGATTTTTATGATTATATCAAGAGATATGAAGGTATATGTAATTTTAGCTATAATATTACTATTTTTACTTCTAGTTATACAATTTTTCAATATTTTTAAAACATCAACTAGAAGGAGTTTTAAATGTGGATATTTAATTTTTATTTTTGCTTTAGTTATTTTAAATATAGCTAATGGATTAAATATTAATCAGGTTTCATTAAACTTAAAAGGAGTTAAGTTATATCATGATAGACATAGAGAGAATGAGCATAATCATGTGCACTCTGATGAAAAAATAAATAATACAGAAACTTTGGTATTTACAGAGAAAAATTTTCATAGCTCTTTAGAAGAATTAATTCTTAATTTAGAAGATTTTGTAGGAAAAGAAATTTCTATAGAAGGTCTTTTATATGTTAGTGAATTATATGAAAAAGACGAATTTGCAATTACCCAAATAGATATGACTTGCTGCATAGTTGATTCAGTATATTTAGGAGTATTATGCAAGGGTGATTTGCCAGATTTAAAAAATGGAAGTGAAATAAAAGTTAAGGGATTAGTTGAATCTAAAAAGATTAAAAATAGTGCTGGAGAAGAGATTGAAATTCCATTTATAAATGTATTTTATACAGATACATTACAGTAAATTTAAGTAATAAAAAATGAAAAAATTCTTGGATAATTAACTTATATATGTATATATGATTAAAAATCAATACTAGTTTAAAGTAGATTTTAAATAGATAATAAAGTGGTGTAGAAGCTTAATAATAATACTTGGATATTACAGGGATTATTATTAAGTTTTTTTATAATATTTTTATTTAAATGAGAATGATACATATTTACTTAACAATTTTACTGTAGTATTATTATAAAAAATTAAAAAGAATAGGAGAGATTAGATGAATCCAGTAGCATTTTCGATTGGTAGTTTTCAAGTAAGATGGTATGGCATAATGATAGCATTAGGAATTCTAATTGCAATGACCTTAGTAAGAATTAATGCAAAGAAAAAAAATTTAAACTTTGATGTTGTTCTTGATTTATTTTTGTGGTGCTTTCCTTTTGCTATTATAGGGGCTAGAGCATATTATGTGCTTTTTGAGTTTGAAAATTATCATAGCTTTTGGGATATGATAAACATAAGACAAGGTGGATTAGCAATTCATGGTGGAATAATAGGAGCCTTCTTAACCGCAGTTATTTATTGTAAAGTTAAAAAAGTAGATTTTTTAGCCTATGCAGATATTGTGGCACCAGCTTTTATATTAGCTCAAGGAATAGGCAGATGGGGAAACTTCTTTAACCAAGAAGCTCATGGTGGACAAGTTACTAGTGAGTTTATCAGTAAATTTCCTGAATTTATTCAAAAAGGTATGTGTATAAATAGAGCATATTACCATCCTACATTTTTATATGAAAGTATATGGGATATATTTGTAGCTATTTTGCTTATGATAATTTTATATAATATTACCAATAGATATAAAGGAGTAGTTATTTCCTCATATATATTCTTATATTCTCTAGGAAGATTTTTTATTGAAGGATTAAGAACAGATAGCTTATATTTTATGAATATTAGAGTTGCTCAATTAGTTAGCTTATTAGGAATTATAATCGGAATTGTGGCAATAATAATAATTGTTTCAAGAGGAAAGAAAAGGAGAAAAGGTATATTTACAAATTAGATTTATATGAGAGTTGTATCAAATTTATATAGAAATTATGGTTTCGAAATTTCTTCTTAAGTTATGATACAGCTCATTTTTAAGTTTTTAGATTAAAATAAATATATTATAAAAATTTATATAAATAAAATTTCTAATTTATACCGATTTTATTTATATAATTATAATTAAGTTTTCAGTATTGAATTGGTTAGACTTATATGTTAGAATTAAAAAGTATTACAAATTAATATTTCTCATGGAGAGATGTCCGAGTGGTCGAAGGAGCACGCCTGGAACGCGTGTGTAGGGGAAACTCTACCGAGGGTTCAAATCCCTCTCTCTCCGCCATGCCGTGCTAGATGGGGAGTTAGCGGTGCCCTGTAACTTGCAATCCGCTATAGCAGGATCGAAGTCCTCATAGAGGCTCTAACTTGTGGAGTCTGCCCTATGTAAGTGGTGTTGAGAGTTGGGCCCCACGCAATGGAAACCTGTGAACCTCGTCAGGTCTGGAAGGAAGCAGCGATAAGCAGTCATTTTCATGTGCCGTGGATACGTCTGGCTTGAGCTAACTGCATAGGTAACGTTCATAAGTTATTGTCGAAGTGAGGTGCACGGTTTTATTATGTATTTAAGCTTTTAACTGATTATGTTAAAAGTTTTTTTTATTTTGTAAAATTATATTTTCCATATGTTTACATAATATTAATAAAAAATTTTAGACTTATTGATATAATTATGTACATATGCTTATGACAAAAATATAAATTTACGGAGGAAGTTATGGGAAGAAAACTTTTAGTAGTAATACTATGGGGAACTTTATCGGTTTTAGTTTTGGGATGTAGCACAAACGTTAAAAAAAATGCAGCCAATATTTCTATAGGAAAAAATATAGAAGAAGAGAAACGGAAAGATGAAGAAGAGTATATAGAAAAAATTTCGTCAACTATTATTAATATGAGAGTAGATGGATCTATAAAAAATATGAGAACAATATCTGAAACAGGGAAATTAAATGATACAATGATTGAACAGTTAGAGAAATCAAATAATTTTTTTCAGTGTTTAATATCAGATTTTAAAGGTTTAAATGTTCCTGAGGAATTTATTTTATATAATGATGATATATTATATCATTTAAATAATGCAAAAGTTTCTTTAGAGGCTATGAAAAATTCTGATGATGAAGAAATTATAAAGAGTAATGCAAATGTTTTTATAGAAAGTAATAAGGCGGTATCTAATATAGTAGATAAAATATTAGTTTACTATGCTGGGTGCTAAGTTAAATAATGTTAGTTATTAGAATAAATAAGTTAATATTTTAAGATATTTATTTTATTTATATATTTTTTGAGGTTTTTTTGATACTATATTATTAATTTTCATTGACTTTTTATTATTTAACAATTAAAATACTATTAAGATAATAAATTAAAATTTGGAGAGTATGGTAATATGAAAAAAATAAACTTAACTAGAGCTTTAAAATTAAATATATTTTACTTTAGCTATTATAGTTAAGTTTGCGTTTATGATATATAAGATTCATAGATGCAAACTAGAAGTTTGTATCTATGATGGCTAATTTTAAAATGCATGTAGAGCCACATAGATAAACACTATGTGGCTTTTTATTTAAGGCACTAAGGCCACATAGTTTTACACTATGTGGCTTTTTTATATGAAAAATTATAAATTAATTAGATTGGGGTTGTAAAAAATGAACAAGAAGAAAGATATATTGATAATAGGATTTGCATTATTCTCTATATTCTTTGGAGCTGGAAATCTAATATTTCCTCCATACATAGGATTAACATCAGGAAGTGAATGGTTAATTAGTTTTTTAGGATTCATAATATCAGACGTAGGAATAATATTTTTATCCATAGTTGCAGTTTCTAAGGCAGGATCTTTCCAAGGTGTTGTTGGAAGAGCAGGTAAGAAGTTTGGTATTACCTTAGAAATTTTAATGATGCTTTGTTTAGGACCTATATTAGTAGTGCCAAGGACTGCAGCAACAACATTTGAAATGAGTATTTCTCCACTTTTAGGAAATATAAACCCATATGTATTTTCAGTAATATTCTTTTTAATAGTTTTTGCGCTTACAATAAAGCCTAATAAGGTTATGGATATAATTGGAAAGGTTTTAACACCATTATTACTTATATCATTAGCAGTATTAATAATAAAGGGGATTATAAATCCTATTGGGGATTTAGAAAAAGTTAATTCAGGTAATTTATTTATGAATGGAATTACTCAGGGATATCAAACAATGGATGCTTTAGGAATTGGAGGGATTGTAGCTCTTGTAATGTCATCATTTGTAAGCAAGGGTTATAAAAATAAAAAAGAAAAAAGAATACTTACAATAAAATCAGCTTTAATTGCATGCATTGGACTTGCTATTGTTTATGGAGGATTAACATTTTTAGGGGCTACCTCTTCAACTTTATATGATAGCAGTATTTCTCAAACAACATTACTTATGAATATAACTAATATAATTTTAGGATCAACAGGTACTATTATGTTATCCATAGTAATAGGAATTGCTTGCCTTACAACAGCTGTAGGATTAACTTCTGTTACAGCTAAATATTTTGAAGATGTCTCTAACAAAAAATTAAAATACAAATATATAGTAATAGCAATATGTGTATTTAGTGCATTAGCTTCTAATTTAGGAGTAGATAAAATAATAGAAATTGCAGTACCTGTACTAAGCTTAATTTATCCAGTTTCTATATTATTAGTAGTAATTAGTATATTTGAAAAATTCATTCCAAATGATGCAGTGGTAAAGGGAGCTACTTATGTAACTCTTTTAATAAGCTTACTTACTGTAATTGATAGCTTAGGAATAAAAATTGAATTTGTTCATAAGTTACCTCTTGCAAACCTAGGATTTAACTGGGTTTTACCAGCTATAGTTGGAGGATTAATAGCATGGTTAGTATTTAGAAAAAGAGAAGTTATATCTTTAGAAGAAACTTATTAAATTATTATAAACCTACGTAACATATAATTAGTTAAATAGTAATATATTTATGAAAAAAATAAAGATATTTATAAATTTGAAATAGATTTTATAAATATCTTTATTTATTTTATAAAATAAAAATTAAAAAAATAAAAATAAAATAAAATAAATGAAAAAATATGGTTAAATGTTAATTTGTTTACAAAAAAGGTGTAAAAATATAAAATTTTTATTGAAAATATGATTTATAGTTGAGTTATTTTTACAAGATAAACTACATTTTAGAAGATGAAGGATGTGTTTTAAATTTGAAATATTATTTTAAAAACGAATTGAAAAGAGCTTTGTTTGGAAAAAATGCTATTATATCTTTTTCAATTACACTAGGGATTTTGATTGCAGTATTTATGAAAGATTTTGGCTTTGAATCAATAAGGTATATTTCTCAATATCCAACTTTTGATGCAATAGATGCTTTTTTAACCGTAATGTCAAGTACTATAGTTATAGTATTTCCGCTATTAGCAACTATTATATTTTCAGATTCATACTTACAAGAAAAAGAAAGTGGATTCACAAAGTTTATTTATACAAGGATGCCATTAAAAAAATATGTTTCTATTAAAGTTATAGTAAATAGTATTTCTAGTGCATTAGTTGCAGGGACATCAAGTCTTTTTATGCTTATTTTTTTAGTAGTTGCAGTTGGTATTAGAAATCCTAAGATTGCTTCTTATACTAATAATATAAATGGACCATTAAGTTATTTACTTGATTCGAGAGATACAAGATTAATATATGCTTTAATAATTATTTTATTATTTAGTATAGCGTATATGGTTACAGCAACATTAGCTTTAGGTATATCAGCTTGGGTTAAAAATAGATATTTAGTTTTAATTATTCCATTCTTTTATTATATTCTTTGTGGAACTATAGTAGAAATGTTGGGAATTAATAGGATATTTGATTTTCATTTAGCGAGAGTTATCTCTTTGAAAAGATCTATGACCACCCTTCCAAATGTAGTAATTTATCCATTATTAATATTTATTGTAGGAGTAGCTTTATTTTATATAGGAGTGGTTATTAAAAATGAAAAGGATTTATAATTATATATCATTTAAAATTCATTCTACAAAATTATTAATATTTTTTACTATATTAGTAATTTATCAGTTTTCATTGTTATTATCATTAATTTTTGATGGTAGAAGTTATAATGTTTATGATTTTATTTGGTCTAACTTTTCATATTTAGCATTATTTTATTTCACAAGTTTAATTTTTTTAATTATGATTTACAATATTTTTGAGAAAAAGAATTTTTATAATTATTTAAGTATTAAATTTGCTTCAAGGCAAGAAATGTATATAGCAAATATACTTACAGCTTTAATTTTTTCTATAATGTTCCTTATAGCTATAAATATTATATCTATACTAATGGGAAGTTTTATGAGTTTTGATAATTCATGGAGTGAATACTTTTGGGATATAAGTTCAAATAAAATAAACTTAGATTTTGCCGATGATACTGTTAAGCTTGTTACTGAGAGTTTAACTCCTATATCATATGTATTTATTACTAATATCTTTGTTATGTTATACTTAGTTTTTATTTCTATTTTATTTATTGTATTTAATATAATTTTTAAAAAAAGAGCTCTTTCTTTTATTTTAATAATTATATTAAATGGTATTAATATGGCTATTGATAATAGTAAATTATTATTCACTAATAATATTTACATATTAAATTCTAAAGCAATTGAAGTAACTAATGGCACTTATATAATATCAAGATTATGTTATTGGATAATTTTAATATTATTAGTTTCTTTTATAGGTTTTGTATTGACTAAGAAGAAAGATTGTAATTTGGGTGATTAGATATGAAAAAATATTTAAATATTATAAGTGCTAATTTAAGATCAATATTTTCCATTAAAAATTTAATTTTTATAATTGTTATTTTTATTTATGTTTTTTCAGTAAAAATTAATAATTATGATTCCAAATTTAGTTTTAATGAAACTCTTGAAGTTATATTTGCTGGACCAATTAATTTAGATAATATATCTGAAATATTTACATGGACATTTTATCAAGCTTTTTTAATATATATTATTGGAAATTATATATTTAATGAACTTAGTACAAGGAGTATCTATGTTATACCACGATTAGGAAATAAACAGTATTGGAATATCTGTTTACAAATTACATGCTTTTTAGCTTGTATTATATATTTTGCTTTAGGAACTTTTATTGAATTTATATTTATAGCTATATTAAATAAAGGTTTTAATTTTAGCAATATAATTGATACTTTACAAATTGTTGTATTATTATCATTATCAAGTTACTACTCTATAACTGTGTATATTTTTAATATAATGGTTACTAAAAGTCACATTAAATCATTTTTAATTTTAATAGTAGAATTTTATGTATCAATTTCCATAGGAAATATTTTTGATATAGATAAGTTTATTCCATTAAATCAAGGGATATTATCAAAACATATAATTTATAATTTTAGTTATAGTTGGTCATTTATATTTTTAGGAATACTTATATTTATTAATTTAGTTATTATTAATAGATTAATAGTAAAGAGAGATTTATTAGATATTACGTATTAAATATATATGGGTAGGAGGAAAAAATACATGGGAAATAGAAATGTTGTAGAAATTTCTAACTTAACAAAAGATATAAAAGGTACAAAAGTACTTAATAAAGTTAATTTACAACTTGAGAGTGGGAAAGCATATGGAATAGTTGGTAGGAATGGATCGGGAAAAAGTATGTTATTTAAAGCTATTTGCGGTTTAATTAATACAACAGAAGGTAGTATAACTGTATTTGATAAAGTTATAAAGAATGGAAGTTTTCCAAATGATGTAGGAATGATTATTGAAAATCCTGGATTTTTACTTCAATATTCTGCTTTTAAAAATTTAAAGATATTAGCTAGTATAAACAATAAAATAAGTGATGAAAGAATAAAAGAAACAATCGCTTTAGTAGGGCTAGATCCTGAAGATAAAAAAACAGTAAAGAAATTTTCTTTAGGTATGAAGCAAAGATTAGGTATTGCCCAAGCTCTTATGGAGAATCCTAAACTATTGATACTTGATGAACCTATGAATGGTCTTGATTCAGAAGGTGTAAAACAAATTAGAGAAATTTTATTAAAGCTAAAGTCTAACTCTGTTACAATCTTATTAGCAAGTCATAACAGTGATGATATAGATGAAATATGTGATTGTGTATACACTATGCAAAATGGAGTTTTGAGCGAAAGAATATAATTTGTTTTTAATATTATTTACCGAATATATTTTATTGATATTTTTCAATTAAAATATATTCGGTTTTATTATGTTTTATAAAATTTCATATATTACATATTTAAATTTAGTATAATTCTCTTCATAAATAGAACTTTCATAAGTTTTTATCCATTCTGAATAATCTACTTTAGGGAAATAAGTATCTCCTTTATATTCCTTTAAAACTTCAGTTATATATAATTTTGAAGTATATTTTAAAAGCTCAGAATATATTTTTCCACCACCTATTACAAATATTTCTTCAATGCTATTTTTATATTCAGAAATAAGCTTATTTAAATCATTATAAATAATTATGTCCTTATGATTATAAGAAAAATCTTTGTTTTTAGTTAATACTAAATGAGTTCTCCCTGGTAAAACAAAAGGAAGAGATTCAAAAGTTTTTCTTCCCATTAATATTTTTTTTCCCATAGTAAGTTCTTTAAATCTTTTTAAATCAGATGGAATATTCCAAGGCATTTTGTTATTAACTCCAATGATATTATTAATACTTTTGGCAACAATTATAGAAAACATATAAAAAATCCTTTCAAGGTTAACATAAAAATATTATTAATATAATTATATATTTATTTTTAAAGAATAAAATATTAATCATGATATAATGGTTTAACTAAGAAAAATATAAAATAAGTGTGATAGGTATTATGGCTTGTTTTGATGTATAATAATTATATGTTAATACAGGCTTAGAGAGGTGAATAATTTGGCATATAAAGCTTTGTATAGAGAGTGGAGACCACAAACCTTTAATGATGTTGTAGGTCAAGAGCATATAACCACTACATTAAAAAATCAGATAATAAATGAAAGAACAGCTCATGCATATTTATTTTGTGGTACTAGAGGAACTGGTAAAACCTCTACAGCTAAGGTAATGGCTAAGGCTTTAAACTGTCTGGATTTAAAAGACGGAGAGCCTTGTAATCAGTGTGAGATGTGTAAAAAAATAAATGAAGGATTAGCGATAGATATAACTGAACTTGATGCAGCTTCAAACAATGGGGTAGATAACATAAGAGATATAATTGATGATGTTCAATACCCACCTCAAGAAGCTAGGTTTAAAGTCTACATAATGGATGAGGTTCACATGCTTTCTATTGGGGCAGTTAATGCTTTTTTAAAGACTTTAGAAGAGCCACCAAAGAATGTAGTATTTATATTGGCTACAACAGATCCTCAAAAATTACCTATAACTATACTATCGAGGTGTCAAAGATTTGACTTCAAAAGAATTAGTAGAAAAGATATAACGGGAAGATTAAGAAAAATAGTTACTGAGCAAGGGATATTCTGTGATGATAAGAGCTTAGACCTTGTTGCTAGAGTATCTGATGGAGCTATGAGAGATTCCTTAAGTATATTAGATCAGGCTATTTCTATAGGGGATGGTAAGGTTGATTATGATGAATTAGTTTCTATGTTAGGTCTTGTAACTAATGATAATTTATTTAAAATAGTGGATTCTATAATAAAAAGAGATATAGAAAGTGCTATGGAAATAATAGAAGAATTAGTTCTTACAGGAAAGGATATGACTCTATTTATAAAGGATTTAATAGTTCATTATAGAAACTTACTTATGATAAAGGTAACTTCAAATCCAGAGGAAGTTTTAGATACTGCTGAAGAAAATATAGAAAAACTTAAAGTGCAAGGTGCTAAGTTAAAGGTTGAAGAAATTATGAGATGCATAAGAATTGTGCAAGAATGTGATGAGGAGGCTAAACTTAGTAAACAGGCTAGAGTTTATCTAGAACTTGCAGTAATAAAAATGTGCAAAATAGAGTATGATACTTCTAAAGAAGTTATGCTTGCAAGAATAAATAAATTAGAACAAGTAATAAAAAGTGGAAACATAAAGGTTAATACTAATTTAGAAGAGTTTAAATCACAAGTTTCAAATGAATCTTCAAATAAGAAAGATTTAAATAATAGACAACAAAATGTTTCAAAAAGTTTAAATAATCAAGAAGTTGTAAATGAAAATTCAACTCTAACACCAGAGTATTTAAGAAAGGTTTGGAAAGATATACTTGAAACCTTTAAGAGTAGAGGAAAGTATATGGTTTATATCGCTTTAGCAAAGGGTATAAGCAATGTTTCTTGTAATAAAGGTATTGTTGAATTTAGATATACTTATGAATATAGACATAATAAAGAAAGACTTGAAAAAAATGATTTCTCTAAAATAGTAAATGATATATTTTCAGAAGTTTTAAAGGAACCTGTAAGAGTTGTATATAGTATTGAACAAGGAACTGAAGAGGAAAAAGCTGAGGAAGCTGATTTAGAAGCTAGACTTTCAGGAATTATGGGTGATGGTCTAGAAATAGTTGAAGAATAGAATAAAATTATAAGCAAATAATAATGATTAAGCATATAATCTAATATTATAGTAAATTTTTCAAAAATACTATATAATATTAAGGAGTTAATTTTTAAGGAGGATGTAAGTATGGCAAGAGGTGGATTTCCAGGCGGAATGGGAAATATGAATAATTTAATGAAGCAAGCACAAATGCTTCAAAAACAAATGCAATCAATGCAAGAGGAAATCGAAGCATCAGAATTTGAAGGTTCAGCTGGCGGTGGTGCAGTTGTTGCAAAAGTTAACGGAAAGAAAGAATTAATCGCACTTAATATAAAGCCAGAAGTTGTAGATCCAGATGATGTTGAAATGTTAGAAGATCTAGTTTTCTCAGCTGTTAAGCAAGCTTTAGAAAAAGCTTCTGAAGAAACTTCAGAAAAGATGGGTAAATTAACTGGTGGAATGGGAATGCCAGGATTATTCTAATAGAAATACTTATTAAATTTAAAAACTCTGCTGAAATTTCTCAGCGGAGTTTTTTATAAATATAGAGAATTTAGTTTTAATAATAGGAGGAAAAAGGATGGAATTTTATCCAGTAGCTATAGAAAAGTTAATTGAAGAGTTTGCTAAGTTACCAAGTATAGGGAAAAAATCAGCGCAAAGATTAACTTTACATATTTTAAATTTGCCAAAGGACGAGGTAGAGGAATTTGCAAATGCTTTAATAAAAGCAAGAGGAACTATTAAATATTGTTCTGTATGTGGTAACTTTACAGATACAGATCCATGTGCAATATGTTCAAATCCTAATAGAGAAAAAGATATAATATGTGTTGTTGAGCAACCTAAAGATATAATGACAATGGAAAAGGTTAAAGAATTTAATGGTTTATATCATGTTTTACATGGAACTATTTCTCCAATGCAAGGGAGAGGGCCACAGGATATAAGAATAAGAGAATTAGTGGCAAGAATGAGCGGAGATATAAAAGAAGTTATTGTAGCTACAAACCCAACTATTGAAGGAGAAGCTACAGCTATGTATATTTCAAAGATATTAAAGCCATTAGATGTTAAAGTAACTAGAATAGCAGCAGGAATCCCAGTAGGAGGAGATTTAGAGTATGCAGATGAGGTAACTTTATCTAAAGCTTTAGAAGGTAGAACTGTTATATAAGGAATTTTAATTTGATTATGTATTAATATTAAAATCAATTTATATAATTATTTAAATTGAATAAGTAGTAATAAATTTTTATAACATCTGAATATAACTTGTATATATTGGAAATAATTCCAAGAGAATAAGTTGGAGGTGTTAGTTATGGATAAAAAGAAAATTTCTGATTACTTAATAAAAAAAATAGATTATTTAAATCAAGATGAAGAGATATTAAAAGCTATTGAACAAACCATACTAGAAATGGAGGTTGCAAGATCAGCTTTTCAAAATGCTTGTGATGATAAACTTATAGAATCTTTAATATATAAAGAACAAGATATTAATGCTAGATATGAATATCTATTAAGAGAAGCTAAAAAAAGAGGTATAAAAGTTAGCATGGAACATATATTTAAGAATTCTACAATAAGTATAATTTGAAAAAAGGTGGTAGATTTATGGATATAGGAGCTTTATCCCTAGATGATATAATTCTTTTAGTTGTAGGAGTGCTTGTTGCAGTATTAATTTTAAGATTAATATTTGGATCAATAGGGAAAATAATAGGCTTAGTTATTAATAGTATTTTGGGTGCTATATTACTTATGATTGTTAATTACTTTGGAGCTTATTTTGGTATAACTATAGGAATAAACTTATTAACTGCTTTAATAGCAGGTATTTTAGGTATACCTGGAGTAATTTTAATGATATTATTCCAAGTTTTTGTTAGATAAATATAAATATTTATATAAATAAAAAAACAGGTGAAATCACCTGTTTTTTTATTTTTAGATGGGAGGAAACTTGCAAAGTAAGCAAGGAATGTATTAAAAACTTCTTCCTTTTCTAAGGAGAGGAGTAGTCAAAAAAATGAAGAAGTAATTAATCATTCTTTATATTAATATATGTTTTAAAATAAAATTTGCCACTTAAAGAAATAAAAATCATAAAAATATATTTATAAAAGTATATTTATAGAGAATTTATACTTTAGTGAATGGAGAAGTTTATGAAGGATTTATTTAATAACTTAATTTTAGGTAAATATAGGTCTAGAGGTATTAGAGGATTAATAGTTTTAGGAATATCTTTTTTCTTTTTAATGGGAAATTACAGTATGATAAGACACTTTTTTCAGGCTAGTCAAGAGAATTTAGATATTTCCATAATAAATGAATGTTTTTCTATGGGAAATATAGATAAATTTTTATTATTTTTATTTTTAGTTTGGAGTGTTGGATTTTTATTTCATGATAAAGAAAATGAGTTGAAAGCAACTTTAGCTATGGGAGAGGAGGATACAAAGAAATATTTATTTTCTAAAATTATTTTAATTTATGGAGTTTCTCTAATACCTATACTAATTAACATATTTATAAAATTGATTTTTTATATACCATATAGAAATATTTTTAATTTAGATAAGTTAATTATAAGTTTTCTTTATTTTATAACATTAGGTTTATTATTTACTTCAATAATTTTTACTATGAATTTAATTATCAAGGATAGATTGTTTGCTGGAATATTTCCAATATTTTTTATTGAAGGTTTAATTTTAATCTTTTCAGTAAGTGAGCTTTTAATTAGTGATAGACTTATTTGGATAAGAAACTTTTTAAATTTTATTGGGGATAAAATAATATTGACTTTTAATTTATTAAATTTAAATTTTGAGATAAATTCCTTTTCTTTATGGAGACAGTTTATTCTTATAATAATTTTAGTATTAATTTCATTATTACTTATTTATCTTTCAAGCTTACTTTTAAAAATAATGAATTTAAAATATTTATGTAGACCATATTTTTTTGAAATACCTAGATATTTTATTTATATTTTTATGAGTTTATTAATTGGTTTTACATTTATGCCTGCCGTAGGATATTTAATTATAATGCTTATTTCAAGTGTAAGTTATGTTAATGGAACTTTTATAGTTAATATAGTATCTTTAATTTCTATGGTTTTATTGTTTGTTTTTCTAGAACTTTTATATAGGAGAAAGATATTAAATAAGGATTTAATAGAAGATAATATTAAAGTTTGTAATGAAATTCAACCTTGCATAGATGAGTATATTTAATTCTAGTAATTATCTTTTAAAACTTAGAACTTAAGCAAATATAATATTTATAAAAATCTTTTTGTTTTAAACTTATATTTTAAAGAAAAGATTAAAAGTGATATACTTTAAATTATATGTAAGAGAGAAACAGGAGGTTTGTTATGGCTGTTGGAACAAGTATAAATTGTAAGTATTGTATAGATTTTAAGAATAATAGATGTGATGGAACAGAAAAAACTTGTCTTTGTAGACTTTGTCCTAGAAATTTAGGACAATGCATATGTGTAAAATACTGTAGAGAAACAGAGTCAGTTTTATTTTGGAATGATGAAGAGGAATAATTTAGTATAAAAAAACTTTCTTAGAAAATACTAAGTATATAGTATTGTTCTGAGAAAGGAGAATTTGTATGGCTATTAGTGAAGAATTTATAGATATAGCTGAAAACTGTGTTGATTATTCAGCTAGACATAGAGAAGCAGTATCTTCAATGAATTCTTGTAAAAGCTGTTTAAATTGTAATGAGTTTCATAATGGAACTTGTGAAAAGGAAATTGAAAGTAAATTCAACATTTTACAGGATATGATTTAATTTATATTTAAAAATGGAGTTTATTAAAATAACTTTTGATAAACTCCATTTTTGTTTTTTAATATAATAGAACTTATTTTAATAATTTTTTATATTAAGCCATTTTTAAAATCATTGATTTTAATATTGAAGTAGAGTTTTTAACTCCTATAGCTGTAAATTCAGAAAAGTCCATATGTGCTCCATTATTTGCATTATCAGATATTGATCTTATAATAACGAATGGAATGTTGTTTAAGTAACAAACATGAGCTATACTTCCACCTTCCATTTCACAAGCAAAAGCTCCGAATTCTTCTTCTAACCATTTAACTTTTTCTACATTAGCAACAAATTGATCACCAGTAACTATTCTTCCAGTGAAGCTCTTTATTTCTTCATTTTCTTTACAAGCTTCTTCGCAAAGGTCAACTAATTCTTGTGAACATTTAAAATCAAATGTATCTAATCTAGGGATTTGTCCTATAGGATCTCCAAAGGCAGATGTATCCATATCATATTGAACTAGTGAATTAGCTATAACAACATCACCTGGATATATTTCCATACCTATACCACCAGCAACACCAACGTTTATAACTTTATCAACCTTGTACTCACTTATTAATATTTGAGTACAAACAGCAGCATTAACCTTACCTATACCACATACAACGGCTATAACCTCTTGACCCCAAAGAGTACCTTGGTGGAAAGTCATATTAGCCTTAGTTTCTTTAGATTTTACTTCCATGTCTTTTAAAAGAATTTCTAATTCTTCGCTCATAGCAGCGATTATTCCTAAAGTCATTTTAAATTCCTCCTCAAATTAAATTCATAAAGTTATTATATATTAAAAAAAGATCATATCATAGAAATTTAGAAACTAAATCAAATTAAAAACTCACTTTATTATTTTGTTCTTTATTAGAATTTATCTAAATTAGGGCTTAATCTAGAAATTTTATATAAATTTTCTATAGAGAAATGAATTTTTAAAAAAATTATATGTTAATATAAATGAAAAACTTTATTTATATTAAGTAGAATGTATATAATATTAATGAATTTGTGTGTTTATTAAATATAAGAATAAGTATTATAAATTTGAGATATTTATTTTAGAACATATTATAGAGGATTAACATAGGGGAAATTTTATTAACTTAAGAAGGAGAGAAATTTTATGTTACAACATTCATTATCAAGAACAGAATTACTAATAGGTAAAGATGCTTTAGATAAATTAGCAAATAGCAAAGTTATGGTATTTGGAGTTGGTGGAGTAGGAAGTTTTACTGTAGAAGCTTTAGCTAGAGCGGGGGTAGGAAACTTAATTTTAGTTGATGATGATACTGTTTGTTTAACAAATTTAAACAGACAAATACATGCTACATATAAAACTATAAGTAAAAACAAAGTAGAAGTTATGAAAGAAAGAGTTCTTTCAGTAAATAGAAATTGTAATGTGGAAACTATACAAGTTTTTGTTACAAAAGATAACTTAAAAGAAATAATACCAGATGATGTAGACTATGTAGTAGATGCCATTGATACTGTTTCAGCTAAGATAGCTCTTGCTGTTTATTGTGAACAAAAAGGAATAAAACTTATAAGTTCAATGGGCACTGGAAATAAATTGAATCCAGCAGAATTTAAAGTAGCTGATATATATAATACAAAAGTATGCCCATTAGCTAAAGTTATGAGATATGAACTTAGAAAAAGAGGAGTTAAGAAGTTAAAAGTTGTTTATTCAGAAGAAATGCCTAGAAAACCAAAGGTTGAAGATGTAGTTACTTGTAAAACAGGATGTGTTTGTACTGGAGGAACTAAAAAATGTTCATCTAAAAGACAGATACCAGGAAGTATATCTTTCGTACCTCCAGTAGCTGGTATGATAATAGCATCAGAAGTAGTTAAAGATTTAATAAAAGAATATATTTAATATAGAAAAATTGGGATGTATCAAAATATAACAACAAAATTTATTTTGATGCAGTCCCATTTTCTATTTATAAAAGTTTTAGATTTTAAAATATAAAGAAGTTTTTAATTATGTATAGTAAGTACATATAATTAGGTACTATTCAATACTTTTTATGGTATAATTTTTATGTTTTGATTTTATAAATAACTACTATAAATTTTATATTTTATTATTTAAAGTAGTATATTTTAATAATATAGATTTAACTAAATTTTATTTATTTTAAATAATAAGGAGAAGTAATAATGAGCAGTAAAAAGCAAAATTATGTTGCATTAGCTTTTCTATTTATAATGATGATTTTAGCAGCTATAGTTGAAAATACTAAGGGTATATTCATACCGGTATTTAAACAGGAATTTGGAGTTAACGACAATACTATAAGTAATTTACTTATTTCTACTTCAGCTGCTTATATGTTATTAACATTTATAGGTGGAATGCTTTGCGAAAAGTTTGGACAGAAAAGGGTATTTTTAACTGGATTGATGGTGATATTTTTATCACTTGTATTTTTATCTTTTACAAAAAACTATTTAATGCTGTATACAGGAA
This sequence comes from Clostridium sp., assembly GCF_029258205.1. Classification (GTDB taxonomy): domain Bacteria; phylum Bacillota; class Clostridia; order Clostridiales; family Clostridiaceae; genus Sarcina. The sequence goes on along the minus strand of NZ_JARHZJ010000011.1, from coordinate 3,164 downwards.
TGGTAATAAGTAGTGCGGGTATAGCAATGGTTGCAATATCATGTAACACAGTTCTTCCTATATTAGTATTAACGGCACAAAATGTAATAATGAATGTTATGCATGCTTGTTATGGGTTAGGATCTTCAGTTGGCCAAGGATTATTTGGTTCATTAACTGCAAGAGGGGTTAACTGGAGAACTATATATTTCTTTGTAGGATTAGTTTATTTAGCAGTATTTATATGCTTTATATTTGTTAAAATACCTAGAACTGAAGTAGTTAAAGAAAAAGATAAGATGAGCATAATAGAAGCTTTATCAAATAAGGTAGTAGTTGCATATATGCTTGCCTTAGGATTATATGTATTTACAGAGCAAGGTATATCAAATTGGTTCGTAAATTATATGAAGTATGGTTATAATATAAATGAGCAAAAGGCAGGAATGTATTTATCACTATTTTTTGCTATATTTACCATAGGAAGATTGTTTGGTGGATTTGTAGTAGAAAAAAGAGGATATTTCAATATATTATATAAAACATTAATAATAGGAGCTGCACTTTGTATCTTAGGTTTAGTATTGGGTAGAAATGGTATGGTGATAATATCTGTATCAGGATTATTTTTCTCAATAACATTTCCAACTACGGTTTTAACTATTAGTAAGGTTTTTGATAAGAATGTTGCATATATTACAGGTATTATAATAACATCAGCTAGTTTAGTTGGTATGATTCTTAATAAAGTAATTGGATTGTTAAATGAAAGTATTGGACCAGATAAGGCATTTTATATTATACCTGCAAGTGCGATTTTATCTGCCATTTTAATGTTCTACTTATACTTAAATACTAAGAAAAAGTTAGTAAAGTAAAAAATATAAATTGGAGAGTAGAGTATGTCTTTTGATAATAATGTATTTATAGAAGCAATAAGAGGAAATGATAGAGAATACGTTGTAAAAGATAAAGTTGGCATAATACTAGGTAGATTTTTCTTGAAGGAGTTAGATAGTAAAAATAAAAAAGTTGATGTTAAGTTTAGGTTTTACAAGGAAGATAACTATAAACTTATGAAAGAGACTTTAAAAAAGATTTTAAAGGGTTTATTTGCTAAAAAAGACATATATAAGATTAATCTTTTTGTTTCAGATATCAATAATTTTAATGCTTATTTAGATTTAGGTTTTATGATTGAGGGTATATTATCTGATAATGTATATAATAATGGTATTCAGAAAGATGAATATATTATGGGAATAAATATAAATGATTTTAATGATAAGGTTAAATTAGTTCAGTTTCAATTAAATACTGAAAGATTAATCCTTAGAAATTTAACTCCAGAGAATACAGAAGAAATGCTTGATTATTATATAAGAAATGAAGAGCATTTAAGACAGTATGAGCCTACTAGAGATAGTGGTTTCTATACTTATGAAGGACAAAAGGAAATTTTAACAGAAAGTTTTAGACAGTTTATAGATGGAACTTCAATTGATTTAGGTATATTTAAAGATGAAAAATTGATAGGAAAAATAAAATTATCTAATATAGTCTATGGAATATTAAGAAATGCCTTTGTTGGATACTCCATAGATAAGGAGTATCAGGGAAAAGGCTATATGAAAGAAGTGCTAAACACAGTATGTAGCTATGCTTTTGAAGAAATGGGATTGCATAGACTAGAAGCTTCAACCTTAATTGAGAATTATAGATCTCAAGGAGTGTTAAAAGCTTGTGGATTTAATGAATTAGGTATTAGTGAAAAATATTTATACATTAATGGTGAATGGAAAGATCATAAAATATTTTATAAGGTGAACAATGACTTATAAGGCTTAAGGAGGAACAATATTGTCTCTAAATACGAAAAATAATCTTTACAGAGAAATACTAGATAGGATAGATAGAGGAGGAAATTGGGAAATGATAGTTGTTGATGGAGTTGTTGGAGTAGGCAAAAGCACTTTAATGAACATATTAGCAGAGAGAGGATTAATAGCTTATGAAGAGCCTGTAGTGGACAATCCTATATTAGAAAAATTCTATTATGATAGGAATAGGTATTCTTTTCCACTTCAAGTATTCTTTTTAAATAAAAGATTCAAGCATATAAAGGAAGCTGGACTTGTAGAGAATTCAGTTATGGATAGAAGTATATACGGAGATGTTATATTTGCTAAGATGCTATGTGAAAAGGGAGAAATGACAGTTGAAGAGTTTGAATTATATAAAGAGCTTTTAGAAAATATGCTAGAACATGTTAAAGCACCTAAATTAATGGTATATCTAGAAATATCAGTAGATGAAGCCATGAAGAGAATTAAAAAAAGAGGTAGAGATTACGAGCAAGTAGTTGAAAGAGAATATTGGGAAAAACTTAATAGTGAGTATAGAAAGTATTTTGAAGACTACAATGTCTCTCCTATATTAAAAATAAATGTTGATAAATTAGATTTTGAAAATGTGCCAGAGCATAAAGAATATGTTTTAAAACTTATAGATGAAAAATTAAGCGAATTAGAAAATAATAAATAAGTTTATTTAAAATAAGAAGAGGATATTTTATTATTCTCTTCTTATTTTATACTATAAAGTATTTTGTATTTAAGTTATGTGATTTTATTAATATTTTAAAAGAAAAAGGTAATTATAATTAATAATTGATGCTGTTAGTGTTTTAGTGATTAACGATTTGGGTAAAAGATAATTATGATAATTGATAAAAATTATATGGTTTTATAAGAGTTATATCATAGTAAACTATAAATAAATGAATGTTAGTTGAATATAATAACTATAAACTTTTCCAGGTGTATCAATACATGATATGCAGAGGAAATAAAAGAATTTAAAAGATTAAATTGGATGTTTTTCGAAAATTAAAGCGAAATTTAAATTAAATTAAAGAAATAATGCTAAGATAATATCTGTCATTGAGGACAGACAACAAAAAAAGACAATAAGTTGAAAGAAAATAACTTAAAAAGTTTTTTTAAAAAAAAGTTGACAAAGTTTGAAAGTGATGTTAAACTAAAGAAGTCGCTTGAGGGCGATAAAGAAATGGTCTTTGAAAATTAAACAGAAGATATTAACATAAACCAGCAATTCTTTTATAAGTAATATGAGTATAGATTAAACTTTTAAATTGAGAGTTTGATCCTGGCTCAGGATGAACG
>NZ_JARHZJ010000065.1 GCF_029258205.1 Clostridium sp. | reverse complement strand
AATTACTTTGTTTAGAAGAAACCTCTCCTGGCTGACTAGACATAAAAAATATAAAAGCCATCCAGAATATAATTAAACTCCATGCAATTATTCTTTTTCTTTTATTATCCATAGCATCTCCTTTTCTACATTTGTATAAATTAAATTTAAAGGATGCTATGATTTATTGCAAGTTTATAGTATATTAAGTTTACTTAAAACCATAGGGCAGTAGTCAAGACCTATTATTTTCTCATCATCTCTTATTACAGCCGCCTTATCTGTTATTATTTTATCTAAATAGGCATTTTCACCTATAACAGTTTCTTGCATTATGATACAATTTTTAACAATTGCATCAGTGCCTATATAAACTCTTCTTCCAACTATACAATTTTCTATTTTCCCTTCAATATAAGAACCATTTGCTATTATTGAATTAGTTACTTCACTATTTTTAGTATAATGGGTTGGACCTTCATCTCTAGATTTAGTGTATATAGGATTATTATTTATAAATAATTCTTTATACACATTCTCATCTAATAAATCCATGTTAGCTTTATAATAAGATTTTAGTGAATTAACGCAACTTAAATAACCTTTAAATTCAAATCCCTTAACTTTCATTTGACCTAAGAATTCATTTAAATAGCTCTTAAACTTTCTATGTGCCCCTTGTCTTATACATTCATATATTATTTCTATGAGAAGATCTGTTCTTAATATATACATTTCCATACTTATATTACTTTCCTCTTCTCTCCCTAAATTTTTTCCTATACTTTTTATAAGTCCACTTTCATCAAAATTTAAAACATCACAATCAATAAAATTAGAATCTGCATCTTTAACTTTTTTATATATTACTGTAACATCATTATCATTTTTTTTATGATATTCTAAAGCTTCCTTCAAATTTATATTACAAATCATATATGATGGTGATATAATAACATATTCTCTTCTACTTTTTGTTAAAAAATCTAAATTCTCATAGAGATTAGTTATATCGTCGTAATATGGATCTCTTTCACCAAAGTTAAATACTCTTAACCCATCTCTTTTTCTGTGTAAATCCCATGGTCTTCCATTAGTTAAATGATCTACTAATGAACGTGATTTATTTTTGCTTAAAATACCTAAAGATTCTATTCCTGCATTAGTCATATTAGAAAGTATAAAATCAATTATTCTATATCTTCCAGCAATAGGTACTGCTGCTAAAGGTCTATTTTTTACTAAGTCTCCAACCCTACTTTCATTCTCATCTAAATTTATTATACCTATACAATTATGCATGAACCATTCCTCCTCTCATATACATATTTTTACTTTACAATAGCACATTCTTTAATTATTTCTTTATTTCCTATAACAATCTCTTTAGATGCTATAACTGAAATTTTATCTCCATTACCTATTTTACACCCCTTACCTACAATAGCTTCACTACCTATAATAGCTTTTTCTATTATAACCTCATCATCAATTCTCGTATTTGGCATTATTACAGAATCTTTAACTATAGCTCCATCTCCTACATAAACACCTTGGAATAAAACTGAATTTTCTACTTTACCATGAACTATACATCCTTCAACTGTTAATGAAGACTTTATTTCTGCATCTTTTCCAATAAATTGAGCAGGTCTAACAGGATTGGCTGAATAAATTCTCCATTCACTATCATAAAGACTTAATTCATCTTCATGATTTAATAAATCCATATTAGCTTCCCACAGACTTTCTATAGTTCCAACATCTTTCCAATACCCCTTAAATGGATAAGCTATAAGTCTTTTACCTGCACTTAACATTTTAGGAATTATGTTTTTTCCAAAGTCATTACTTGAATTTTGGTCTAATTCATCATCTTCTAAAAACTTCTTTAAAACTTTCCAATTAAAAATATATATTCCCATTGAAGCATTTGTACTCTTTGGATGTTCTGGCTTTTCCTCAAACTCATATATTGATAAATCTTCATTTGTATTCATTATTCCAAATCTACTCGCCTCATTTATAGGAACATTTATTACTGCTATAGTAGCATCTGCTTCTTTCTGCTTATGCATTTCTAACATTTTATCATAATCCATTTTATAAATATGGTCTCCTGATAGAATAAGTACATACTCTGGATTATATCTTTCAATAAACTCAATATTTTGATATATTGCATTGGCAGTGCCCTTATACCAATCTCCACCTTTTTCTTTTTGATATGGAGGCAATATACTTACCCCTCCATCTCTTCTATCTAAATCCCATGTATCACCAATACCAATATGTTCATTTAATTTTAAAGGCTTATACTGTGTTAAAACTCCAACAGTATAAATACCTGAATTAGAACAATTACTTAAAGGAAAGTCTATTATTCTATATTTCCCTCCAAAAGGAACTGCTGGCTTTGCTAGATTCTTAGTTAACACACCTAGTCTAGATCCTTGACCTCCAGCTAATATCATTGCAACTATCTCTTTTTTTGACACAAGTTACCCCTCCAATATATACCTTTAACCCCATTAAATGTTATATAAATTATAGCATAATTATAAATTTAATAACAAAGAGTACTAAAAATCTCTCTTCTTTCTATCACTCAAACAAAATATTAATAAAATAAAATCTTTTTCTTTAATTTAAACACTAATAAAAAATATTAATGTCAAAAATAAGAATATTAAATTATTTTTCTAATAATTTATTTGCTTTCTGATAAAAATTGATTTATATATGCCATAGATTGTTCTATCAATACTTGACCACTTCCTAAATTTTCAACATCTAGTTCAAGATTGCTTATTCTTTGTTCAATCCTATAAACAATATCCTTTACATCATTTAAAATTTTAGATTCATAAGATACTTGATTTCCATCAGCATCAACAAAAATATTTTCTGGTGGATTTCCACAAACAATGCATTTTGCATATATAGTATTACTCTCAGTATCCTTAAAAATCTTAAAAGTATCATTATTACAACTTGAGCAAGTAGATAACATCAAAAATGAATTATTCTCAATTTCATACTTATACTCACTATTACACTCTTTACATACAACACTCATTTCACCATCATGACTATTTATATAAAAAGCATTTCCATTACATCCCTCTCTTTTGCATACTATTGTTCTTATCATATTATCCACCTCCATATATGGATTAATATGATTTTTTTACTTAGAAAATACCTCTAATTAGTTAAAATTTTATATTTCTTTTATCACCATCAATATAATTGGTTATAGAAATTAATTTATATAGTAGTTAATCTTCTACATCTAATTTCAAAACACTAGCCCTAATCTAAAACATTTAGCTATTATTTAAATTTCATTATTTACTATATAATCTCAAAAAAACTTTTAAATAATCTTTTCACTCTAAACTTAAACTTAGCAATGTATAAAAAATAAAACCAGTAGAAAATTAAATTTCTACTGGTTATTTTTATTAAGAGCTTTCTCAATAATTTTACAGAATTATAGTTTTGATAAAGCCTTTTATGAATTATAAATTATTATAAAAGTCTATAAATTTTTATATATTACTTTTGAACCCCATATTCCTGTAGCATACTCAGCTATGGTTCTATCTGAAGAAAATATACCTGAATGTGCTATATTTACTCCACATTTTCTTTGCCACTCTCTATGATCTCTATAAAGTAAATCTACCTTATCCTGCGCTTTTAAGTATGAATCAAAATCCTTTAATACAAAAAACTCATCATTATAGGTTAATAAATTATCATATACACTTCTAAACTTATTCCTATCATTAAAGTAAGCTCCATTTATTAAATCATCTGTAACTTTAATTAACCTATTATCATTATTTCTTATATCCCAAGCTGAATATCCACCTCTAGAGTAATAATCAAGAACTTGATTTTCTGTTAATCCAAAAATAACAATATTGTCATCTCCAACTTCATCTCTTATTTCTATATTAGCTCCGTCTAAAGTTGCTATGGTAACTGCACCATTCATCATAAACTTCATATTAGAAGTACCTGAAGCTTCCTTAGTTGTAGTTGAGATTTGTTCACTTAAGTCTGTAGCTGGAATTATCTTTTCTGCAAGAGAAACTCTATAATTTTCTAAAAAAACTACTTTTATTTTCCCATTAATTCTTTTATCATTATTTACTCTCTTTGCAACAGCATTTATTAATTCAATAGTATTTTTAGCTAAATAATATGCAGGTGCAGCTTTACCTGCAAATATAAAGGTTCTTGGAGCTATATCTAAATTAGGATTTTCTAATAACTTATTATAAAGATCCATTATTCTTAAACAATTTAAAGTCTGACGTTTATATGCATGTATTCTCTTAACTTGCACATCAAAAATTGAATTTGGATCAACCTTAATTCCTTGGATATTAAAAATTATCTTAGATAAATTCTCTTTATTTTTCCTTTTTATCTCTCCTAACCTTTTCAAAACATAATCATCATCAATATATTTCTCAAAGTTTTCCATATCTGTAGGATGCTTTATAAACCCTTCTCCAATTGTTTCTTTTAAAAGCTTAGTAAGTTCAGGATTGCTTTTTAGAAGCCATCTTCTATGCGCTATTCCATTAGTTTTATTATTAAATTTACTTGGATAAAGATAATAAAAATCACTCATCTCTTTTTTCTTAAGTATTTCTGTATGCAATTTTGCAACCCCATTTACACTATGGCTACCTACTATTGCAAGATTAGCCATTCTAACAAAGCCATCTCCTATTATAGCCATCTTAGAAATCTTATCCCATTGACCAATATACTTATGCCAAAGTTCAGCACAGTATCTTTCATTCATTTCTTCAACTATCATATATATTCTAGGAAGAAGGTTCTTAAACATATTTATTGGCCATTTCTCTAAAGCTTCAGATAAAATAGTATGATTTGTATATGATATTGTATTTGTAGTTATTCTCATAGCACTCTCCCATGAAAGACCCTCTTCATCTAATAGAATTCTCATAAGCTCTGGTATTGCTAATGTAGGATGAGTATCATTTATATGAATAGCAATATATTCATCAAACTCTTCTATTTTTCCACCATTTTTCTTATAATGTCTAACTATACTTTGAAGCCCTGCTGACACAAAGAAATATTGTTGTTTTAATCTAAGAAGTTTTCCTTCATACATTGAGTCATCTGGATACAAAACCTGTGATATAGCTTCAATAGAATTTCTATATTCTATTGCCTTTAGATATTCACCTCTATTAAAATAATAAAAATCAAATTCATTATCTACTGGCTCTGCACTCCATAATCTTAAATTATTTACTACATTATTTTCATATCCAACAATAGGAGTATCATAAGGAACTGCTAATATTGGCTCATAATTTACATGAGTAAAAGTTAACCTACCATTTATGTTTTCACACTTAATATTTCCACCAAACTTAACTATTTCTGCTTTATCTGTTTTTTTAACTTCCCATACATTTCCGTTTCTAAGCCAACTATCTGGAGTTTCCACCTGTGATCCATCAATTATTTTTTGATTGAAAAATCCATATTTATATCTTATGCCACATCCATGTCCAGCTATATTTAAAGAAGCCATTGAATCTAAGAAACATGCTGCTAATCTACCTAATCCACCATTTCCTAACCCCTGATCACTTTCAAACTCTTCTAATTCTTCTAGATTAATGTTTAATTCATTTAAAGCTTCCATGCATATTTCTCTTATACCTAAGTTTAGTAAAGCATTTCCTAAAAGCCTTCCTAATAAAAACTCCATAGAAAAATAATAAACTTGTTTTTGTTTTAAATTCTCATATTTTTTTTTGGTATTTATCCAATCTTTGGCAATATAATCTCTAACTAAGCTACCAAGTGCCTCATACTTATGAGCAGTTTGTCCTTCATCAATTTCTATATCGTGAAGTTCTAAGAATTTTTTTTTATAATCTCTCTTAAAAGTTTCCTTATTTATAGATAGCATATACTCGCCTCCTACAAACTTGATTAAAACTACTTTATTAATTCTTCATATAATTCCTTATATTTTTGTGCTGACTTATTCCAACTATTATCAGAATCCATAGCTTGAACAATCAGTGATCTCCAAATCTCCTTATTATCATATGTTTCTAAAGCTAATTCAATAACATACATCAAATCATTATGATTATAATTTGTAAAACTAAAGCCATTTCCTATTCCATTATATTTATTATATGGATGAATTGTGTCCTTTAATCCACCTGTTTCTCTAACTATTGGAATAGCACCATATCTTAATGCTATAAGTTGTCCAAGTCCACAAGGTTCAAATAGTGATGGCATTAAAAAAATATCTGAAGATGCATATATTCTATGAGCTAATACATTATCAAACTTTATATTAGCCGATACCTTAGTTGGATAAATCTCTTGTAAGCCTCTAAAGTGATTTTCATAATTATAATCACCTGTTCCTAATATAACAAGTTGAACATTTCTTTGAAGTAATTTATGTGCTATGTTAACTATTAAGTCACATCCCTTTTGATTTGTAAGTCTAGATACAATGCTTATCATGGGTATATTTTCATTTATCGGTAAGCCTAATTCTTTTTGAAGAGCTAATTTATTTAATACTTTATCATCTATATTTTGTACTGAGAAAGTTTTAACTATTAAACTATCATTATTAGGATTAAATTCGTCATAATCTATACCATTTACTATTCCTTTTAATGCATATTCTCTTTCTCTTAATAACCCATCTAAATTTTCTCCAAAGTAAGGAGTTTGAATTTCCTTGGCATAAGTTTCACTTACAGTTAAAATCCTGTCACTATAATTTATAGCACCCTTCATAAAACTCATTCCACCATAAAACTCTAAGCTACCATTTATTATTGGTTCATAATCATATCCAAAAAGTTCTGGTAAAATATCCGCTGAAAAATTTCCTTGGAATAAAAGATTATGAATTGAAGTCACAGTCTTAATGTCCTTATAAAATGGATCTTTAGAATACTCTAATTTATGAAGAACTGGTATCATTCCTGTTTGCCAATCATTACAATGAATTATATCTGGACACCAATTAATCTCTTTTAAGGTTTCTAAAACAGCTCTATCAAAGAAGGCAAACCTTTCATCATCATCACCTTCACCATATAAACCGTCTCTATGAAAATAGAACTCACTATCTAATAAATAGTATATAACCCCATCACATTCACACTCATATATTCCACAATATTGCTTTCTCCAGCCAACAGGAACCATAAACCATTTTTTAAAACTAAGCTTTTCTAAAAAGTTTCCTTTTATAGCACTATATTTGGGTAAAATTACTCTTGCATCTATTCCCTTTCTTCTAAGCTCTTTAGGCAATGCTCCCATTACATCACCTAGTCCTCCAGTTTTTATAAATGGATTTGCCTCTGATGTTGCAAATAAAACTCTTATCACTTTAACCCCTCCAAATAAAATATCTTCCCTCTTATCTTTTATTCAATATATTTATCTTGTTTTTCTATTTTTTCCGTTTCTTTTTTATCAATTATTCTTTCAAAAATAGCTACTGCCATTGGTGGAACTTTTATAGTTAAAGTATATGGTTGATTATGGCACCACCCTTCTATTGAGAATAAGTTTTCTTTAATAACTTGTCCAGAACCACCATATTCTTCTTTATCTGTATTAAAAACTTCTCTATAAACTCCTTCTTCAGGAACTCCTATATTAAAATCATAATAAACCATTGGAGTAAAATTACATACAAATATTTTATATTTTTCTATTTTTTTACTTTTTCTTATAAAAATATATATGCTTTGTTCATTATTATCAGCATCAATCCATTGAAATCCATCCTGATCATAATCTAATTCCCAAAGCTCAGGAGTATTTTTATAAAAGTTATTTAAATCCTTAAAGAAATTATGAGTTTTTCTGTGCATTTCAAATTTATCAATTAATTTCCACTCAAGTCCTTCATATTCTCTCCATTCTATGAACTGACCAAATTCGCATCCCATAAAAATAAGTTTTTTACCTGGATGACCATACATATATGCCATATACGCCCTTAAATTAGCAAACTTATTCCAATAATCCCCACACATTTTATCTATAAGAGATTTCTTGCCATGAACAACTTCATCATGAGATATAGGTAATATAAACTTTTCTGAATGATTATACATCATAGGAAAAGTTAATTTATTATGATTATACTTTCTATATATAGGATCTAAATTATTATATTCTAGAGTATCATTCATCCATCCCATATTCCATTTAAAATCAAATCCTAAGCCACCATATTTAGAATCATTAGTTACATTAGCCCAATCTGTTGATTCTTCTGCAATTGTAATAACTCCTTTGCTATAGTTTTTTATAGCATCATTAAACTCTTTTATAAACTTAATAGCTTCTAAATTTTCATTTCCTCCATATATATTAGGAATCCACTCTCCATGATTTCTTCCATAATTTAAGTAAAGCATATTAGAAACTGCATCAACTCTTAATCCATCTATATGAAATTCATTTATCCAATAAAAAGCATTAGAAATCAAGAAACTCTTTACTTCTGGTCTTCCTAAATCAAAATTAAAAGTTCCCCACCCTCTATTATCAGCCTTCCAATTTTGCTCATACTCATAAGTTGGTGTACCATCAAACATATATAATCCTTGTATATCCTTGCAAAAATGACCTGGCACCCAATCTAAAATAACTCCTATATCCTCCTTATGAAGAGCATTTATTAACCTTTTTAATCCTTTAATACCTCCATATCTACTTGTTACTGAATAATATCCTGTAACTTGATATCCCCAAGAAGCATCTAATGGATGCTCATTTAATGGCATAAATTCAACATGAGTATATCCCATTTTCTTAACATACTTAGGTAAAATTCTGCTAAGTTCATCATAAGATAAAAACTCATCCTCTTCTTTTCTTTTCCATGAACCAAGATGTAATTCATATATATTGATAGGACTTTCAAAATAATTAGTCTCTTCTCTTTTATTTAACCATTTTTTATCCGTCCATCTTATTTTAGTTTTTTCACATAAAACAGAAGCAGTATTAGGTCTTACCTCTGAATAAATGCCATAAGGATCAGCCTTTAATACCACCTTTCCATCTTCATGTTCAATATGATACTTATACTTACTCCCATCTTTGAATCTAGATACAAAGATGCTCCAAATTCCTGCTTCATTTATTCTCTTAAATTCATTTTCTTCTTTTAGCTCCCAGTTCGAAAAATCACCAACTAAAAAAATACTTTTTGCTCTTGGAGCCCATACAGTAAACCTTACTCCTCGTTTTCTATTTTCACTAGTAAAATGAGCTCCCATAAAACTATACGCATTATAATTTTTTCCTTCATGAAATAAGTATAAATCTTCTTTATTAAAAATCTTATTTTTTAATTCTGTTTTATATTTTTGTTTTTTTTTAAATCCAACAGGCTGTTTCTCTAATTTCTCATCTTTTAAATCTGATAAAGTCATCATAATTCTCCTTTCCCTTTGTAATATAAATAAAAAATATTATTTATATAAACTCAAAACTAATTTTTTAATTAAATTGTTATCAAATAAATATCTCAAAAATAAACCACATAATATATTAATATATTAAATGTATTTTTTTACCAAAACAATATTTAAAAATTTCATATTGTTAAAGAGTTTTTATAAAAAAAAGCTATGAAAGAGTAATTACTCTTTCATAGCTTTCAAATATCAATCCTTTGATTTAATTTTCATAATTTCTTCTTCTAATTTTTTTATAAGATTATCAATCTCTTTTGTATCTTTATTGGCTAAAATGAAATTTCTTTTTTTAAGTTTTAACTCAACTAATTCCTCTTCTAAAGCTTCTACTTTTGCCATCCCAATACACTCCCCACGCAATTTTCTGTACCATAAATAATATAACACCAATTTCAAAACTTATATTTATTATATAATAAATTAGTCAACATTACATAACAAATTTGTTAAATATCAAAGTTCAATTTATCGGAAGTGTTTTTTTATGCTCATATAACCATAAATCGGAACTCCTAGTAATATTAGAATAAATCCATACATTACAATTTCAGCTCCTGAAGCATATATTGCCCAAATTGCAAAAGCAAAACCTATTAAACATCTTATTATTAAACCTAAGTGTTTTTTAAAAGTAGGTTTTTTATCTTCTTTAACCATAAGTATTATTTCTGCAATAGTAGATATTGCATATATTGGTAAGTAACTTAAAGTAGCTAATACAACTATAAAGTTATATGCTCCTGCTAAACCTTTAGTAAAGTTCATTAAGAATATAATATTAATAAATATACTACCTATTATTAATGCTACATGTGGTGTATTATACTTAGGATGCACCTTAGCAAATATGCTAGGGAAAATTCCATCTTCTCCAGCAGCATATCCTACTCTAGCAGTTGATAATAACCATCCTATAGCAGTTCCTAAAATACTAATAGCTATAGCTATATTTAATAAATCTAAACTCTTTAAATTTAAAACTTTAACTATTATATCAGAAATAGGTGCTGTACTTGACGCTAATTCATTTTGACTCATAGCTCCCATAGCTACAACACTTATTAATATATATAAAATAGTACTAATTAACATACCAAGTATAGTACTTCTCTTAACATTCTTTTCAGGATCTTTTATTTCGCCTCCTGCTACAGATGCAGTTTCTAAGCCCATAAATGCCCATAAAGTTAAAGAAGCTGCTACAGGAACAGTTGAAATACCTTTTCCTTGTGGAAACATTGGTGTTAAGTTTGAAGGATCAAAGTAAATCAATCCAATAACTATAAAGAATATAAATAATAAAACTTTAAAAACAGTTATTACTGAAGTTACTCTACCTGCTAGCTTTGTTCCCCTTATATTTATATATGTACAAATCCATAAAATAGCTGAACAAAATAAGAAACCTGCTATTGGTGAATTAGTTAAGCCTGTTATAACTTCACCTAAATAAGTAGTAATAACTATAAAAATAGTTGCATTTCCAATCCAAGATCCATTCCAGTAAAGCCATGCAGTCATAAATCCCATAAAGTTTCCGTAAGCTAATCTAGAATATTCATAAGTTCCTCCTGTCTTAGGAATCTTTGAGCCTAAATTAGCAAATGTTAATGCTAATACCAAAGAACCTAATCCTGTTAATAACCAAGCCATTATAGTGGAACCAGGACCAGATACAATGGCTAAACTGGCTGGAAGCATAAATATCCCAGACCCCATCATATTACCAACCACCAAAGCTGTAGCAGTAAACAATCCTATTTCCTTTTTTAATTTAGGTTTTTCCATTTTTAATCCTCCTAAAAGCAAATAAATCCAAAATATTAACTTTAACTATACAAAAATTAGTTTATACTATTTCAATAATTTTATATAGATATATAATCCCAATTAAAATTTAAATACCATACCTTTCTCCATTGTAGTATAAAGCTTTAAGTAAAATTCACATTAAATGGCACTTTAATCATCTAAAGAAATTCTAACAAAAATAACTATATAACTTTAAATCGCTAAAGTTTAAAAATTATTTTAATAAGTTTAATTTAAAGTATATATAAATAAAATACTTACTTATAGAATACTATCTTATTACTTTATCTTGAGCTTATTACTACTCCTTAGATTCTCTTAATATAAAACTTATAACAATAATCAAAATTTAACTTTCATAAATAATTATAAATAAAAACATGATTATTTTCTATAAAATATAAGTATTTATGCATTATTTTTTGTAAAAATACTTTAAACGTAGTTTGCACATATTTACTCAATTATTACTCTAATTATTTTTAATTACATTAAATCTTTATTTCTTCTACTCCTACTTAAAACTTTTTAACATCTATAATATTAAAAAATACAAAAATTAGAGTCATTTTTAGAACATGACTCTAAAATTACAACAATTTTTTAAAATCTTACTAAATAATCAATATGAAATTTTATCATAAATGACCTTATTATTAATATCTTAGATAAAAAATCTTTTATTTTATAAATAAAAAAAGCTATGAACTTTGTTCATAGCTTTAATGGTGGAGGTAAGGAGATTCGAACTCCTGACCCCCTGCGTGCAAGGCAGGTGCTCTCCCAACTGAGCTATACCCCCAAAAATGGTGGACCTTCAGGGACTCGAACCCCGGACCTACCGGTTATGAG
>NZ_JARHZJ010000053.1 GCF_029258205.1 Clostridium sp. | reverse complement strand
AATTTCTAAAAGTCCTGCACCTGCCATTTAAGCTCCACCTCCATTCTTAAAAATGTGGGCATAGCTTTAATTAAAAAGCTATGCTCTTATTTTACATTAAGAATATTTTTTTAAATTCTACTATAGCGCTTTCTAAAGCAGATTTTATTTCATCATTTAAAACTTTCTTCTCTATAATATCTTTACCAACTTCTCTATGATGAGTATCCATATGCTCTAAGAATTCTTTTTCGAATTTCTTAATATCTTGAACTGGTATATCAAGTAAGAAATTATTAACAGCAGCATATATAATCATTATTTGTTTTTCAACTGCCATTGGTTTATATTGATCTTGTTTTAAGATCTCAATAAGTCTCTTTCCTTTTTCAAGTCTTGCTTGAGTATCTTTATCAAGGTCTGATCCGAATTGAGCGAATGATGCTAACTCTCTATATTGAGCAAGTTCAAGTCTTAATGTACCTGAAACTTGTTTCATTGCTTTTATCTGTGCATTTCCTCCAACCCTTGAAACTGATATACCAGGGTTAACAGCTGGTCTTTGTCCTGAGTTGAATAACTCAGTTTCTAAGAATATCTGTCCATCTGTTATTGATATAACGTTAGTTGGGATGTAAGCAGTTACGTCTCCAGCTAGTGTTTCAATTATTGGAAGTGCTGTTAATGAGCCTCCACCATTTTTCTCTGATAACTTAGCCGCTCTCTCAAGTAATCTTGAGTGGATGTAGAATACATCTCCTGGGTAAGCTTCTCTTCCTGGTGGTCTTCTAATTAATAATGACATTGTTCTGTAAGCAACAGCGTGTTTACTTAAGTCATCATATATTATTAATACATGTTTTCCTTTATTCATAAAGTACTCACCCATAGTACATCCTGCATATGGTGCTATGTATTGTAATGGTGCTGATTCAGATGCTGATGCACTTACTACGATTGAGTAGTCCATAGCTCCTTCTTCAGTTAATGTATTAACTATATTTGCAACAGTTGATTGTTTTTGTCCAATAGCAACATATATACAAATAACATCCTTACCTTTTTGGTTGATTATAGTATCAATAGCTATAGCAGTTTTACCTGTTTGTCTATCTCCTATAATTAACTCTCTTTGTCCTCTACCTATTGGTATCATTGAGTCAATAGCTTTAATACCTGTTTGTAGAGGCTCATTAACAGAACTTCTTTCAAGTATTCCTGGTGCTGGGATTTCTATAGCTCTGTATCCATCATTTTTGATAGGTCCTTTTCCGTCTATAGGTTGACCTAATGAGTTAACAACTCTACCTATTACCTCTTCACCTACTGGTACTTCAACGATTTTTCCAGTTCTTTTAACGATATCTCCTTCTTTTATACCTTCTTCAGATCCTAAAAGAACGCATCCAACGTTATCTTGCTCTAAGTTAAGAGCCATACCGAAAACTTGGTTAGGGAATTCTAGAAGCTCACCTTCCATACAATCTTCTAGTCCATAAACTCTGGCAACTCCGTCACCTATCTGAATGATAGTACCAGAATCCACAGTTTCTAACTCTTTTTCATAATTTTTTATTTCATTCTTGATTATAGAAGTTATTTCTTCTGGTTTAATATGCATAGACTCACCTCTATTCTCTCTTAAGCATTATCTGTTTCATATCATCAAGTTTAGCTTTTATAGTACCATCTATAACATCATCGCCAACTCTTACAAAAAGTCCACCTATGATACTATTATCTAATTCTTGCTTCAATAATATTTTCTTTGAATATTTTTTCTCTAACTTTTCTACAAGTCTTTGAACTTCATCTTATGTCAGTGGAACAACACTCTTAACTTCTGCTAATAAAGTATTGTTTCTTTCTCTATGAATTTTTTCCATTTGGTTTAACTTTTCTTTTAAATAAAGTATTCTATCTTTTTCTATAAGAATCATTAAGAATGAAAGTAATTCATCATCTATTTTACCTTCAAATATGTTTTTGAAAGTTTTCTTTTTTCTGACAGTACTGATTTGAGGGTGCTTTATAATTTCATAGAAATCTTTATTTCCATAAATTATGTCACACACTTCTTTTAAATCATTCATGTACTCATCAACTTTATTTTTCTCTTCTGCGACTTCATATAGAGCTAAGGCATATCTACGATCTAAATATTCATACATAATTAGATACCTACCTTTTCAATAAAATCATTGATTAAATCTCTATGTTTATTCTCATCTATGCTTTCGCCAAGAGCTTTTTCTGCAAGCATTAAAGATAACTCAACTGCTTGTTGTTTTAATTCGTATTTTGCTTTTTCTTCTTCTCTTTGAATTTCAATATTAGCTCTATTTAATACAGCCTCAGCTTCTTTATGAGCATCATCAACTATTTCTTTATAAATTCTGTCAGCTTCTTTTTTCTGATCTTCTCTTAATTTTCTACCTTCTTCTTTAGCAGACTTAAGAATTCTCTCATTATCTAATCTTAATCTTCTAGCCTTCTCTGCATCTTCATCAGCTTGTAAGATTGTTTCATCTATAGCTTCCTGTCTTGCATCAATAGCTTTTTTGATTTTGTCCCAGAAAAAATGTTTTAGTATAAGAATTAATATGATAAAGTTAATGATTGTAGCTAATATTCTCATAAAATCTAATTCCATATATCAATCACAGCCTCCCTTCGGAGTCAATTATATTAACTCTATTCTCTTTTTATTAATTACTACAAGTTCTTAATAAATTAGTACGTATCTTGATATTAAACAACGAATAATAAGATTATTGAAATTACTAATCCATAGATAGCTGTTGCCTCTGAAAGACCAGCTCCCATGATGAATAAACTTTGTATTTTATCTGATGCCTCTGGTTGTCTTGCAGTTGCTTCTATTGCTCCTGCTGTTGCAATACCTATACCAATTCCGGCTCCTATACCTGCTAATACAGCGATACCTGCTGCTAATAACTTCATATCCATTAGAAAGTCCTCCTTTTAAATCAAACCAATTCAGTTGATTTATTATTTTGTTTTTTCTTAGTGATCTGCTAACATTTTGATATTTACCATTGTTAACATTGTAAATACTATCATTTGTATTGTTCCATCAAATACATCGAAGAAACTGTGTGCTATTATTGGCACACCTATTTGAGCTATCCATCCTATATGAGCTAGACCTGAATACATAAGATCTATTAATAGAGTGGCAGCTAACATATTACCAAATAAACGTAGTGAAAGAGAAACTGGGAAAATTATTCTCTCCATTATATTTAAAGGTAACATTACTGGATAAGGCTTAAAGTATCCTTTAATATATCCTCCAATATGACATCTGTATATTGCATTAACATGAACAACGACAAAGGAAGTAATTGTTAACGCTACTGCTACACTTAAATCTTGAGTTGGAGGTGCAAGCCCGATTAATCCAAAAAGGTTTAAAACAAGTAAAAATATCGCTAATGTTCCTATGTATGGTACAAAGCTGATATAATTTTCCCCCATGTTACTCTTTACCAAGTTATAAATTGTTTGATAAAGTGACTCTAAAACAACTTGTAACTTGCCTGGTTTATTTTTAAGATTTCTAGTTGATAAAATAGCAAATATTGTTATAACAAGCATTGCTGCCCATTGAAATATTATTGTACTAGTAATTGTCAAACTACCAATCTTAACTGTAAACATTGGTGCAAAGATATCCACGGAATCACTCCCTTTCTATCTTAGTATTAATTTATATATGTATATAAATATTTATTTTACGTTTGATAAGGCCTTATTCTTTCTTGTATAAATAAATATTGATATCTGATGTGCTATGAACCCGACTAAGTAAAATGCTAACTCCTCAACACTTCTCATAAATACTAAAGTAAATGCAAGAATCATCAACATTCTAAGTACAAAGCTCAATTGAATTTTTAAAGCTCCACGTCTTTTTTTAATGACCTTGTGGATTACAATTGCATTAACAGTAAAGTTAATTGTAGCAACTATACTTCCAACTAAAAAAGCCACCCCTAATTTCAAATTAAATAAACTAATTGCTAGGGTTGCTATTACCGTTAATAAAATATTAGTTTTCATTACTGATAAAACTAAGCTTTTAATTTTAGCGTTCACTTATAACCTCCATAGTTCCGCAATGTTACTTTACTAATTATATTCCTGAATTTAATATTAATAAAATTTAAATTTTGCTTATATTTATTAATATTTTAATATTTTAAAGTGATTTTATATACTTCCTTCATTTTTACTCTCATAAACTCTTATTTACTCTTTTTTTGAAGTTTTTTGAATATTTATTTTGATCAAATTTCATTTTTCTGAATTTTTAATCTTTTATTGCTTATCTCAAGTTAATTTTCGATTACTATTTTCGATTTTGAAATCCTTTTTTAAAAGTTTTTGTTATTAAATTATAACTTTTAACCCTATTTTTGCGTAAAAAATTTCAAACCATTATTTAGAATAAACTTTACAGCTTAAAAGGTTTTGAATAACCTTTTTAATATTTATTCACATTTTTTTATATTTTTTTTTTATTTTTTTATTTTTTTAATGATTTTATGCACTTTCTATCTATTTTTTTCTATTATTAACTTTATCATTCATCCTTTTTCTACAAAAAGTGATTTAATTTATACACTCATTTTTTCACAAACTAGTTTATTTATTCATTATATAAACAATTACTGATATATATTTAAAATTCTAAACATTAATTGACTAAGTAATTCCAATAAACTTAAAATTTTATAATTAATTTTGATTATTTTTTATGAATATTAAAATATCAATTAATTCATGAACATAAAATCATTAATTAATTTATTAGATGTATTACTTCTTATAATAAAATACTAATTAACATAAATCATAAAAATATCATAGCTCTTTAAAGCAAAAAAATCATACGCTAATATAATGAAATTATTTATAAAATAAAAGGTGTTATCAATTTGATAACACCTTTTAATATATAATAATGTTAAACTTATTATCTTTCCACTATTAAAGCAGTTCCCATTCCTCCACCTATACAAAGTGTAGCTAAACCTGTTTTAGCATCTCTCTTCATCATTTCGTGGATTAATGTAACTAATATTCTAGCTCCTGAAGCTCCAACTGGATGACCTAAAGCTATAGCTCCACCATTTACATTAACTTTATTCATATCAAATCCTAAATCTTTAGCAACTGCTAAACTTTGAGCTGCAAAAGCTTCATTAGCTTCTATTAAATCCAAATCATCTATAGTTAAATTAGTTCCTTCTAAAGCTTTTTTAGTAGCATAGAATGGTCCATATCCCATAATTGATGGATCTAATCCTTTTGAACCATATGAAACTATTTTACAAATTGGAGTTACTCCCAATTCTTTAGCTTTTTCAGCACTCATAACTACTAATGCAGCCGCTCCATCATTTATACCTGAAGCATTACCTGCAGTAACTGTGCCATCTTTTTTGAATGCTGGTCTTAATTTTCCTAATTTTTCAACAGTTGTTCCGAATCTTGGGAATTCATCAGTATCAAATACTATTGGCTCACCTTTTCTTTGTGGAATTACAACTGGAACTATTTCATCTTTGAACTTTCCTGCTTTTATAGCGGCTTCTGCTTTAGCTTGAGAATTTGCTGAGAATTCATCTTGCATTTCTCTAGTTAATCCCCATTGTTCAGCTATATTTTCAGCAGTTATACCCATATGATATCCATTAAATGCATCTGTTAATGCATCATTTACCATAGTATCTATCATTTTTCCATCGCCCATTCTTTGGCCGAATCTAGCTGTTTTTAAAACGTATGGTCCTTGTGACATATTTTCCATACCACCAGCTACTACTACGTCAGCGTCTCCTGCTTTTATCATTTGAGCAGCTAAAGCTACACATCTTAATCCTGAACCACAAACTTTATTTATTGTCATTGCTGGAATTTCAACTGGTAAACCAGCTTTTACTGATGCTTGTCTAGCTGGGTTTTGACCTAATCCAGCTTGGATAACATTACCCATTAGAACTTCGTCAACATTTTCTGCTTTAACTCCTGCTTTGTTTAAAGCCTCTTTAATTACTAAAGCCCCTAAATCTACTGCTGGAACATCTTTTAATGTACCACCAAATGATCCTAATGCTGTTCTTACTGCACTTGCAATAACTACCTCTCTCATATCAAAAACCTCCCATTTAGGTAAAAAATTATCAAATATATTTAAATTTTCTAACTGATTTAATTATATATTTAAAATTTTTAAGTTTCAATAGATTTCGTTAAATTTTAAACAAAGTTTTTATTATTTTTTTGTTTTTCAAAAAAATAATACAGATATTTTAGAATAACAATAGAAATATATTATTAAAATTTCTATAATATTCTAAATATCTGTATTTTAATTCCATTTATTCAAATTATACTTATTTAGTTTTTTAACAAACTTTACTTACTAACAAATTCTTCTACAACTTCTTCATCTTTTCCAAAGTAATTTAAAATAGCTTTTACTATTCTTTCTGAAGCTTTTCCATCTCCATATGGATTCACTGCTTTACTCATATCTGCATAAGCTTTTTCATCATTTATTAAAGTATTAGCTTCTGATAATATCTTTTCAATATCAGTTCCTACTAACTTAACTGTACCTGACTTAACAGCTTCTGGTCTTTCAGTAACATCTCTTAAAACTAATACTGGTTTTCCTAAGTGAGGTGCTTCTTCTTGTAATCCACCTGAATCAGTCATAACCATAAAGCATTTATTCATTAAGTTATGTGTTTCTTTAGTATCTAGTGGAGGTAGAAGATGCACTCTTTCTTTTCCATCAAGATTTTTATAAACTACATCCTTTACTACAGGATTTAAGTGAACAAGATAAACTAATTCAACATCTTTATTATATTCAACAATTTTATTTAATGCTGTACAGATGTTGTCTATACCTTCTCCCCAGTTTTCTCTTCTATGTGCAGTTATCATTATAACTTTTTTGTTTTCAAAATCTATGTTATTTAATTCTTCATTTTCAAAAACATAGTTATTATCAACAGTATGTTCCATAGCATCAATTACAGTATTTCCTGTAACCTTTATATCATTTTCATTTATTCCTTCTCTTAAAAGGTTGGCTTTTGAACCTTGAGTTGGAGCAAAGTGTAAATCTGCTAAAGCCCCAGTTAACTTTCTATTCATTTCCTCTGGGAATGGGAAATACTTATCAAATGTTCTAAGTCCAGCTTCAACATGACCTACTCTTATTTGTTGGTAAAAAGCTGCTAATCCACCAGCAAAAGTTGTAGTTGTATCACCATGTACAAGTATCATATCTGGCTTTTCTTCTGTAAATACTTTTTCTAACCCTTCTAAAACTCTATTTGTTATTCCAGTTAATGTTTGACGGTTCTTCATTATATCTAAATCAAAATCTGGTTTTATATCAAATAAAGTTAAAACTTGATCTAACATCTCTCTGTGTTGAGCTGTTACACAAACCTTTGACTCTATTTCAGGTCTTTTTTCTAACTCTTTTACTAATGGTGCCATTTTTATAGCTTCTGGTCTTGTTCCAAAGATCGTTAAAACTTTTATCTTATCCATTAATAATTACCTCCAAAAAAATAATTAATAGCTACTTATTTAATAAGTAGCTATTTTAATTATAACCTATTTTGTTCCAAATAATCTATCTCCAGCATCTCCTAATCCAGGAACTATATATCCATGCTCATTTAATTTCTCATCTATGCATGCAACATATATATCAACATCTGGATGTGCTTTTTGTACAAATTCAATTCCATCTGGTGATGATATTAAGCACATAAGTCTTATTTGCTTAGCTCCTCTTTTCTTTAATAAAGTTATAGCATCTGCAGCTGAACCACCAGTAGCTAACATTGGATCTACCACTATTATATCTCTCTCAGCTATATCTTGTGGTAATTTACAGAAGTACTCAACAGGTTGAAGAGTTTCTTCATCTCTGTATAATCCTATATGTCCTACCTTTGCTGCAGGTATAAGTTGTAACATACCATCTACCATACCTAAGCCAGCTCTTAATATTGGAACTATAGCAACTTTTTTACCAGCTAAAACCTTACACTTAGTTTTACAAACTGGAGTTTCTATTTCGATTTCTTCCATTGGAAGATTTCTTGTTACCTCATAAGCCATAAGCATAGAAACTTCACTTACTAATTCTCTGAAATCTTTAGAACCTGTATTTTTATCTCTTATAAATGCTAACTTATGTAATATAAGTGGATGTGTTATTTCTGTTACTTTACTCATTTTATCTTCCTCCTAGAATCTATATATAAATTATTTTTAAACTTATTATTATTTTGAATATTTTTCTTCTATTGCACTTAGCTTATCAATTCTATTTTGATGTCTTCCACCTTCAAATTCTGAAGCTAAGAATGTATCAACTATGTCTAAAGCTAATCCAGATCCTACAACTCTTTCCCCCATAGCTAATATATTTGCATTGTTATGTTGTCTTGTTGCATGAGCACTGAAAGTATCTGAACAAAGTGCTGCTCTTATTCCTGGAACCTTGTTTGCTGATATTGATATTCCTATACCAGTTCCACATATTAATATTCCATATTCAAACTCTTTTGATGAAACCGCTTCTGCAACTGGAAGTGCAACATCTGGGTAATCGCATGAATCAGTGCTATATGTACCGAAATCTTTAACTTCTATTCCTTTTTCTTCTAAATGTTTTATTATTGTGTTTTTTAAATTAAAACCACCATGATCGCAACCTATTGCTATTTTCATTTCACTAACCTCCATATGCCTTGTATTAAATATATATTTCAAAAAAAGTGCTTTTCAAATGACTAATAATACTACTTAAATTTAAAAATCAAATAGCAAGTCAATTAAAAAAGCACTTTTTCTTATTAATTGAAAGAAAACTAAATAAAGACACTAAATCTTCAAAAAATGAAAATATTAAATTTTTTAAAAATGAAAAATCAAAATATTTTTTATTTTTCCAAAGCATCATGCTTATCTAGCTCCTTTCACATATATTTCTAAACTACAGTTATATCAAATCCACAAGATTTTTTTAACCTGTTCATTATTGTAAATCCTAAACCTTCTTCATCAAAAGCTTCTGTTATTATAATATCCACTCCTAAATCATCAAAAGATCTAAGCATCTCAAATAAATTTTTAGTTACTGACGTCAGGTCTTCCCTTGTTCCTAAAGATTTAACTATTCCTTCATTATACATATTCATAGTTTCATCTGTAGCCATAATTCCAACCTTGAAATCTTCATCTATGTAATTATGCACCATTTCTCTAATTTTTTCAACCATTTTATTTGTTGAACCTTGAACCATTTTCACTTTTGCCTTTGGAGCGTAGTGTTTATATTTCATTCCTGGTGCTTTTGGCTTAACATTTTTATCTAAAGTTGAAAGTATTGCTTTATCAATATAAGCTTCTTTGTCAACTTCTTTTAACATTTCTAAAGTTATTCCGCCTGGTCTTAAAATACATAAATGCTCCCCAGTTGCATCTACTATTGTTGATTCTACACCTATTTCACTTTTTTCTGCACCTAGAATAAAATCAACTTTTCCATTTAAATCTTGTTCACATCTTTCAACATCAGTTGGACTTGGTCTCCCTGATATATTTGCCGATGGTGCTGCTATTGGAACTTCTGATAATTCAATTAGCTTTAATGCCACCTCATCATTTGGCATTCTAACTCCCACGGTTTTTAACCCAGCAGATGTTATGTCTGAAACTATATCTTTTTTCTTAAATATTATTGTTAAAGGCCCAGGCCAAAATCTATCCATAAGTTCTTTTCCATAAGTTGGTACTTCTTCAACATATTTTTCAATATCCTCTTTATTAGCTATATGAATTATTAAAGGATTATCCTGTGGTCTTCCTTTGGCTTCAAAAATCTTTGTAACAGCTTCTCCATCTAAAGCATTTGCACCTAAGCCATAAACTGTTTCAGTAGGGAAAGCCCCTATTCCACCTTTTTTTATTATTTCTGCAGCTTCTTCTAAATGTTTTATGTCTTTATTTATATCTTTTATAAAATGTACCTTTGTTTTCATAAAACAATATCACCTTCATTTTTATAAATTCGTTTGTCCTCTAGCAATTTTTATGTTTTCTATACTTTCATTAGTATAAATTGCTGTTACACAATTTTTATATATATCATCTAAAAGTTTTAACTTTTTTAAAGCTCCTCTTTTTACTATTATATAATAATATTGAGTTTCTTTATTTAATTTAACCATCTTTTTATAATCTCTACTTAATTCTGGATAAGCCTTACAAAAATATTCTCCAACAGGTTTTCCAAACTTATCTTTTCTTCCTTTATTAGAGAAAATAATTATTATCTTCATATCTTCTAGTTTATTTTCTGTATGTACTAACTTAACTCTATCACAATAAACTGTCTTTGCTTTAGATAAAATATTAGGTTTTATTTTTAAAATTCCATTTTCTAAAGTATATTCTAACCTTATATTATTAAAATTTTTAATCATAACAATGACTATAAATATTTCTAGAAAAATTAAATAAACTATCAAAAATTCTTTATAAACTTCAAAATACCAAACTAAAAGAGGTAACAAAGTAAGAATTATTACCATAAGAATCATAAATCTTTTATATGATTTTCTTTGCTTTTTTATAGCTTTATCTATATTCATAAGTAAGTCCCTCTTTAAATTAATATATTTAAAATAAATATTTTTAAAGCCTTACATTATTAATGTAAGGCTTTATATATTAAAATTCAGTATTACCCATAGCTTTCATCTTCTGAGCTTGATCTTCAGTGATTAGAGCATTTAATATCTCATCTATATCACCATCTAAGAAACTATCTAATTTATATAAAGTCATGTTTATTCTGTGATCTGTTACTCTTCCTTGAGGATAGTTGTAAGTTCTTATTCTTTCACTTCTATCTCCAGTACCAACCTGACTCTTTCTATCTTCCGCAATTCCTGCTAATCTCTCAGCTTCTGCTTGCTCATATAATCTAGCTCTTAAAACTTTCATAGCTTTTTCTTTGTTTTTAAGCTGTGATTTTTCGTCTTGACATGAAATAACAATACCTGAAGGTAAGTGAGTTAATCTTACAGCTGAGTCAGTTGTATTAACACACTGACCACCATTACCAGATGCTCTAAATACATCTATTTTTATGTCTTTATCATTTATTTCTATTTCTACATCATCAACCTCTGGTAAAACTGCCACTGTAGCTGTTGATGTATGTATTCTTCCTGAACTCTCTGTATCTGGAACCCTTTGTACTCTGTGTGCTCCACTTTCGTACTTAAGTTTTGAGTAAGCTCCAGCACCTTTTATCATGAATACAACCTCTTTAAATCCACCTATATCAGTTTCATTTGTACTCATTAATTCAACTTTCCATCTATTTTTCTCAGCATATTTAGTGTACATTCTGAATAAATTGGCTGCAAATAATGCTGCCTCATCACCACCTGCACCACCTCTGATTTCAACGAATACGTTCTTTTCATCATTAGGGTCTTTTGGTAATAAAAGAATTTGTATTTCGTCTTCTAATTCTTTTTTTCTTTCTGTTAACTCTTTTATTTCTGAGTTAATCATTTCTCTCATTTCTTGATCACTTTCTTCTGAAAGCATTTCTTTGTTAGCTTCTAAATCTTCAGTTGCAGTTTTGTACTCCTTGTACTTACCAACTATAACTTCTAAGTCAGCATGTTCCTTACAAAGCTTTCTCCATTCTTTTTGGTTAGCCATTATTGAAGGATCACTAATTTTAACTGAAAGTTCATCATATTTATTTTCAATAAAATTTAATCTATCAAGTATCATCTATTATCACTCCGTATACAGATTTTCATATTTTACAATTATAACACATTACATTGCTATCTTTCAAGGCTCACTCTTCCTATAACACATCTATCTAGACCTGCTAAATCTCTAATAACTTTAACATCCTTATATCCATTTTCAATCATTAAATCTTTAACATCTTCCCCTTGATCATGTCCAATTTCAAAAGCAAGTATTCCATTTTCATTTAAAACTTTTAAAGCTTCATCAACAATTCTTCTATAAAATATTAATCCATCTCCTCCTCCATCTAAAGCTAAGTGAGGTTCATAGTCTTTAACATCTTCCATCAATGTATCTATAACCTCTGTTCTTATATATGGTGGATTTGAAACTAAAACATCATATTTCTTTTCTTTTTCAATAACTTCTTTTAAAAGATCACTTTTAATAAATCCACATCTATCAGAAAGTTTAAACTCTCTTATATTTTTTCTTGTTACTTTCTCTGGAATTTCATCAATATCTATTAAGTCTACCTTTATATTTTTTCTATAATTAGCTAATGATAAACCTATAGCTCCACTTCCACAGCATAAATCACAAAGATTTATTTTCGCATCTTCTTCTATATTATTTAAAACTTCCTCAACAATTATTTCAGTATCTCCCCTTGGAATTAAAACTCCTTTTTCAACATGAAAATCCATGCCCATAAACTCACATGTTTCTAAAATATATTGCATTGGCATTTTTTCTTTCCTTTTGTTTAATAAGTTTAGAAAGTGTATTTCATCAGCTTTTTGAACTTCCTCATTTTTATTAGTAATAAGCCATATTTTATCTTTTTCAAGAACTTTTCCTAGTAATAATTGAGTATCTAATATATAAGTATCTATTGAAACTTCTTTTAAAGTTTCATTTCCTAAAGCTAATAATTCTCCAACTTTTTTATTTGGTTCTTTCAATCCTTCAGCCCTCCTTAAAGAAGCTATAGCTACCTCTATTTGAGAATCATCTGGTTCTCTTGTTGTCAGTTTTTGAAGCCTTAAACCTGGTGATGCTATTATTTTAGCTATTTTTCCTTCTGATTTACCAAGCCATCTAATAAGTTCATAAGTTATTCCAGATACAACAGGTAACAGTGCTATCCTCATTGCCGTTCTCTCTAAAACTGAATCCCATTTTGTAAATGAAAATATAAAAATACTTACTATAGCAACTAAAAACAAGAAATTTGTTCCACATCTTGGATGAAATCTTTGATATTTTCTAACATTTTCAACAGTTAATTCCTCTTCATTTTCATAACAGAAAATGGTTTTATGCTCTGCACCATGATATTGAAATGTTCTTTCTATATCCTCCATTTTACCCATAAGATACATATATACTAAAAGTATCCCTATACTAATTCCACCCTCAATAATACTTAAACTCCATTGAGGAAAATTAATTTTCTTTAAAAGAAATGTTATTCCTGTTGGTATTGCCACAAATAAAATTATTGCAAAAAAAACTGAAAGCATCATTGTTAATGTTATTATTATATTGTTAGCTTTGTCTCCAAATTTTTCATTAATCCAATCCTCAAATTTTGAAGGTTCTGTATCTTCAAAAAAACTAGCAGAATAGCTTAGAGACTTTAATCCAACAATTAAAGATTCTATTAGTGTAACAAATCCTCTTATAAAAGGTAGTCCTAAAAATTTATTTTTTTTAGTATATGGTATTGTTTGTTCAAAAGAAACTTCTATTTTCCCACTTGGTGTTCTAATAGCTGTTGCTGTCCCTTTTCTCCCCCTCATCATAACGCCTTCTAGTACTGCTTGACCGCCAACTTGGCATTTTCTCATAATTTTAACCCTGTCCTTTCATTAATTACTTCTCTTTATTATTACCATATTTATAATCGAAGTAACATTGTCCACATAATGATTGATATTCAACATTGTCAACTAAGTCTATAGCAACTTGTTCTCCCTCAAATGTAAACTTACCATTTATCATTCTTCCATTTAATATGGCTTTTCTTCCACATTTACATATAGTCTTCATCTCTTCTATACTATGTGCTAATAATAGTAATCTCTCACTTCCCTCAAATCCATTCATTTGGAAGTCAGTTCTTAATCCATAACAAATTACAGGAATATCTTTAACAACTGATATTTCAAATAATTCATCTATGTGATGAGCTTTTAAAAATTGTACTTCATCAACTATTATACAATCTATCTTTCTTCCTTTTTCCAATCTCTCATCAATTAGATTTATTATGTTATCATTATTATCTATTAGTAAATCTACTACTCTTTCAACACCTAATCTTGATACAACTTTATCTCCACCTTTTTTATCAGTAGATGGCTTAATTATGATAACTTCCATTCCTCTTTCTTCATAATTATGTGCAACCTGCATAAGGTGTGTAGATTTTCCAGAATTCATTGCCCCGTATCTAAAATATAATTTACTCATATTAGCTTTAACTCCTTCTACTCTTATAATATTCTAAATATGATTATAACTTAAATAAGAAAGCTTTTAAACTATTGACGATTAAATATGCCCATGATATACTTGTTAATAGTTGTTTAGCAACATTTTTTTATTTTGAAAGAGGTGAATTACATGAGACAAGGCATACATCCAGAATACCATCACGATACAGTGGTTAAGTGTGCATGTGGAAACACTTTCACAACTGGTTCAGTTAAACCAGAACTTAAAGTTGAAATATGCTCTAAGTGCCACCCATTCTTCACAGGAAAACAAAAAATCGTTGATGTTGGCGGAAGAGTTGATAAGTTCAACAAGAGATTTAATCTTAATAAATAATTTCTTTATGGGAAAGACTCAAATCTTTCCCATTTTTCTTTATGAAAAATATTTTTTAATTAATATAAATTAAAATATAGTTAATAGAAGTGAGTGGATATAATGAAAAAAGTTCTTATTTTAAGTACATCTACTGGTTATGGACACGATCAAGCTGCAAACTCATTAAAAGAACTTATAAAAAATAATAATACAGAAATCGTTATACATGATTTTTTAAAAGACAATCGTCTTTTTAACTCATCAATAATTAACGGTTATGAGTTATGTGCAAGGTTCCTAGGAAATATTTATGGATTTTTTTATAGACTTATTAATTTTAATTCTATAAATAATATTATGAGTATTTTTTTCTTACCAGTTTCAAAAAAATTAGCTAAATATATTTTAGATTTTAATCCAGATGTAATAATTTCAACCCACCCTCTAGCAATAAATATTTTATCTTATTTAAAAAAGAAGAAACTTATCAATGTACCTATCATTTCTATAGTAACAGACTTTGAATGTCATGCTACTTATGTTTCGAAGGAAGTTGATCAATATATTGTTGCTAGCCAATATACAAAAAAAAGTCTTATTTCTAAAGGAATAGATGAAAATAAAATTGCTCCTTTTGGAATTCCTGTTAGACAAAACTTTTATGAACATGATTACCATAAATACATACCCCATCTCCTAGATGGACCAATTAAAATACTATTAATGGGCGGTGGAATGGGTTTAAATAATATATCAAAAGTACTTAAAAAATTATCTGAAGGAAATATACCTTTAGAACTAACAGTAGTCTGTGGAAAAAATAATAAACTTAAAAATCATTTATTAAAGGAATATAATAATTTTAAGGGTAATAAGAAAATAAACATTTTAGGATATACAACTAATATTCCTGAAATCATGAAAAATTCTGACCTTATAATAACTAAACCAGGTGGCTTAACAACAACTGAGTCCTTACTTAGTCAGCTGCCAATGATTATTCCATTTATAATTCCAGGCCAGGAAAGTGAAAATCGTGATTTCTTAGCCCAAAACAACTGTGCTATTCCAATAAGAAATTTAGATGAATTGAACATAGAACTTTCTAAATTTGAAAGTGATAAAGACAAATTAATGAATATGAAAAAAAGTATTTTAAAAGTTTTAGAGCCTTATTCTCACGAAGATATAATTAAACTTTGTAATACAATAATAGATAATTCTTATAAAAAAAGAAGATATTAAACTTAATTGCTTAATATCTTCTTTTTTATGTTTTATAATTGTGAAATAATCACCTTATATAATATGAATAACCTTCTAAATTTTGGTTTAATTTCACTTTATCTACTCTAGAATACTTTTTGATGCCATTTGTAAGAATTCTTCATTATTTTTTGTTTTTGATAATAAACTTATAAGCTTTTCTGCAATATCTTCTATATTATTTTCTTTTTGTAACATTCTTCTTATTTTAAATGATACATCTCTTTCATCTGGACTAAATAATAAATCTTCTTTCCTTGTACCTGATTTATAAATATCTATAGCTGGGAATATTCTTCTTTCTTGAAGTTTTCTATCTAAATGAACTTCCATATTACCAGTTCCCTTAAATTCTTCAAAAATCATATCATCCATTCTACTTCCTGTATCAACTAAAGAAGTAGCTAATATTGTTAAACTTCCACCTTCTTCAAGATTTCTAGCTGCTCCAAAGAATTTCTTAGGCATTGTAAGGGCCGCTGGATCTAATCCTCCTGAAAGAGTTCTTCCTGATGGTGTAACAGTCAAGTTATAAGCTCTTGCAAGTCTTGTTAGAGAATCCATAAGTATAACCACATCTTTACCCTGTTCAACCATTCTCTTAGCTCTCTCTAATACAATACTAGAAACCTTAGCATGATTTTGTGGTTCTTCATCAAATGTTGAATAAATAACTTCTCCATCAATGCTTCTCTTCATATCAGTTACTTCTTCTGGTCTTTCATCAATTAAAAGAACAATAAGTTTAACTTCAGGATTATTTTTTGAAATATTTTGAGCTATTCTCTTTAAAAGAGTTGTTTTACCAGCTTTAGGTGGTGCAACTATCATACCTCTTTGTCCCTTACCTATAGGACAAATTATATCCATAAGTCTTGAACTTAAATCATTTCCATTATTAGTTTCAAGTCTTAATCTTTCCTTAGGATATATAGGTGTTAATTCCTCAAACTTATTTCTTCCTACTGCTTTTTCTGGACTCTCTCCATTTACTTTTTCAACATAAAGAAGTGCTTTAAATTTTTCTCCTTCTTTAGGTATTCTAACTTTTCCTTGAACTTCATCACCAGTTCTTAAGCCAAATCTTCTTATTTGTGAAGGTGAAACATATATATCATCTTCACTAGTTAAATAATTTCTACATCTTAAGAAACCAAAGTTATTATTATCTAAAATTTCTAATATTCCCTTTGCAGAATCTGATGAACTTATCATATTCTTTAACTGCTCTTTTTTACCTTCATCATTATTATTTCCATTATTATTTAAATTGTTGTTATAATTATTATTTCTAAAGTTTCTTTCCGTTCTTTCTACTTTGTCATTTCTCTCATTAATATTATTATCTTCATTAAAATTTTGTTCTTTTTGAGATATTTTTTCTCTTAAAACAACTCCATCTTTATGTATTACTTTAGTATTGTTATTTTGATTATTATCACTAACTTTTAATTCTTCAATTAACTCGCTTTTTTTCTTTTTGCTTATATTTTTTACACCTAATTCTTTAGCCTTCTCTTTAAGTTGAACTAAAGTCATGCTTTCATATTGCTTTACAGTCATTTAAGCACCTCCTGCTTATTTTTAATTAATGGAATAAGGTAAAGAAAAGTAAATTTAGATTGCCTTAAAGGCTTTAATTATATAGAAACTTTTATGTCAACACTTTCTTTAATTATTTTAAATAATCACTTTAAGAACTTTAATTATTTTAGAAACCTTTGATTATAATCCGGAATATATGAACTAATTATGTTAAATATTTATATTATTATCCTCTAACATAAAATCTAATCCTATATATATAGTATATTCTTTTCATTTTTATTTCAATATATTAATTAATAAAAAAGGATATCTAACTCTCTTGTTAGATATCCTCATATTTAAATATTAATTATTTATTGTTTAATGCAGCACCAACAAATCCTACGAATAATGGATGTGGTCTGTTTGGTCTTGATTTTAATTCTGGGTGGTATTGAACAGCTACGAACCATGGGTGATCCTTAACTTCTACACACTCAACTAATCTACCATCTGGTGATGTACCAGCTATAGTTAATCCATTTTCTATTAATTGAGCTCTATACTCATTATTGAACTCATATCTATGTCTATGTCTTTCGTAGATTAAATCTGAAGCATAAACCTCTTTACAATTAGTATCATTTTCTAATTTACATGGATATAATCCTAATCTCATTGTTCCACCTAAATCTTCTACATCCTTTTGCTCAGGCATTAAGTCAATTACTGGGAATGGAGTTTCTGGATTTAACTCTGATGAATGAGCTCCCTCTAATCCTAATACGTTTCTAGCATACTCAATAACAGCACACTGCATTCCTAAACATATTCCTAAGAAAGGTTTCTTATTTTCTCTAGCCCATCTTATAGCTTCGATTTTTCCTTCTACTCCTCTGTCTCCGAATCCACCAGGAACTAGAACTCCGTCTACTCCTTTTAATAATTCATCAACATTTTCTTTAGTTACATCTTCAGCGTTTATCCACTCTATATCAACATTAGTATCGTTACTTAATCCACCATGACTTAAAGCTTCAACAACTGATATGTATGCATCATGTAACTCAACGTACTTACCAACTAAAGCAATCTTAGTTGTATGAGTTAAGTGAGTTAATCTATGAACCATATCTGTCCATTCTCTATTATCTATATCTCTGCATCCAAGACCTAATTTTTCACAAACTAATCTATCTAATCCTTCTTTATGTAACATTAGAGGAACAGCGTATAAATGCTCAGCATCTAAGTTTTGAATAACTTCGTTAGCGTTTATATTACAGAATAATCCGATTTTCTTTTTGATATCTTCTGATAATTCTTTTTCTGATCTACAAACTATTATATCTGGTTGAATTCCAATACTTCTTAACTCTTTAACTGAGTGTTGAGTTGGTTTTGTTTTTAACTCACCAGCTTTTCCTAAGTAAGGTACTAATGTAACGTGTATGAAACAAACATTTTCTTGACCTACATCATATTTGATTTGTCTTATAGCTTCTAAGAAAGGTAATGATTCGATATCACCAATTGTTCCACCGATCTCAGTGATTACTACATCTACATCTCTTTCTTTTCCTACTCTATGCACTCTCTCTTTTATTGCATTAGTGATATGAGGTATAACCTGTACAGTTCCACCTAAGTATTCACCTTTTCTCTCTTTTGATATTACTGACCAATAAACTCTACCTGAAGTAACGTTTGAGTTTTGAGTTAAGTTTTCATCTATGAATCTTTCATAGTGACCTAAGTCTAAGTCAGTTTCAGCTCCATCATCAGTTACGAAAACCTCTCCGTGTTGGTATGGACTCATTGTACCTGGGTCAATGTTTAAGTATGGATCGAATTTTTGAATACTTACATTTAAACCTCTATTTTTTAATAATCTTCCTAATGAAGCAGCTGTTATTCCTTTTCCTAACGAAGAAACAACTCCACCTGTTACAAATACGTACTTAGTCTTTTTGCTCATATTCTTTCCTCCTAATGTAAATTTTCACTTGACATCGTTCTTTTTTTCATTTATAATGATAATTACCTCATTTAGAATGGGTTTTTTATTGCTTGATTTAATAACATAATAGATATTCTATCAAATAATGTTATTTAAGTCTAGTGTTTTTTTGCGTTTTTTTAATTTTTTATAAAAATAACGTTTTCTATTTTTATTTTGCTCATAATTAGCAAATTTAATTATTAATATTAGAATTATTACTTTCAAATTATACTGTAATTTGAAAGTTTTTTATTTTTAAAACTAATATTTCATTTAATTCAAATTAAAAATAAGCACAGGATAATATCCCATGCTTATTCAAATTATTCTTCTACTTTAATTTTCATTTCTAAGTTAGTTTTTATTGGCTCTTGTCCTCCAGCAACCAGATGATATTCTATGGATATATTTCCTCCATTTTCATTTACATCTAAATCTAACTCTTTTGTAGTTGTTCTAAGTTCTAACATTCCATAAGGAGTATTATAAAGACAAACTGAAGTATTATCTTTTTCAAACTCCATTTTTGTACTTGTTGTACCCTCTCTATGTAAGATAACTTTATTACCATTTATTCTTAAGGTAGTTTTAGTACCTTCCATTCCTGATATTTCAGTTTCATCATAAGTAGCTATAAATTCGTCACCCTCATTAGAGAATTCTCCTACAGTAACAACCTCTATTTTTTCTTGTCCCTCAATTTCTTGAGCACTACATATTGATATTATAGCTTTCTTTCCCATAACAATATTCCTTTCAACCTAAAATTATTGGTTTATCATATATTGTTTAAGATCTGCATCTTTAAATGGAGTTATAGTTATAGTATTTATTTCTCCATTTCTCTCGTAATTTATCTCAACTGATTCATTTTCTTTCTCTTTACAGTATCTTCCACATATTTTAGCAGCTACTTCTAAATCTTCTTCATTAAACTCTCCTCTTAATATAACAGGAGCACCAGTTGAATTTTTAGGAGTAACTAATACATCTGAATCTTCTTTAAATTTAACTATTTCACTCCACTCTTCACCATTTCTAGCTATTATGGCTTTATTCTTAGGTGATATTCTCATATGTCTACCATACTTAAGTATTTCTATTTCATCCTTAGCCACCTCTTTTTGATTGTCAAGTAAGTCGCTTAATCTTATAGCATATCCAGGCTCTGTTAACTTACATCCACCTGCTGGTGATGGATAATCAACTATGTTCCACTTTTCTGCAAGTTCCATTTGAACTTTTCTGCTTCTACCTGATATCTTTAATAATTTTTCTCTATCTACTAATCCATTTAACTCCATTTCTGTTGGTTCTAAATTTAAAGCACATAAAGGTCTTAATATTTTATCACTAAATCCTGATTCTTTTTTAACTGTATTTAAGGCTTGTCTGTTTTGAGACATAGGTCTTTGATTTAAAACCTCTCCTGTTATTATGAAATCAGCATTGAATTTTTCTAATAACTTTCCTGAGTATTTCATCATCATAGAGTGACAATCTATACATGGGTTCATATTTTTTCCTCTTCCATGCTTTGGATCTTTAACCATTTCAAAATGTTCTTCTGAAAAATCTACTACCTCTAAAGGCATGTCTATTTGTTTACACATTCTTCTAGCATTTTCTTCATTAAAGAAATAAGATCTGAAACATATTCCTATTACTTCAATTCCTTGTTCTTTTATTAATTTTGCAGCTAATATACTATCTAAACCACCTGAAACCATTGCTAATGCTCTAGTCATATTTTACTCCTCCTAAAATTTGTTTTATTATCCTATGTTAATTCTTTTGCTTAAATAAATCAAATACCTTAAGCTCGAACTTAACTTCATTTTCTTTTTTATTAACAGCTTTAAATTCTTTTTCTGACAAAATCTCTTTCATCTGTTTATCAGTTTTATCATAGGAAACTTGCCCTTTAGTAATATCTACAAAACATAAAGGTGGAAACATAACACACCACCAATTTTCACCCTGTCCATTTCCTATTAAAATCCTATATGCTTCATATTCACCTTGTGGTAATACTATATTACCATATTCTTTAACTGGGAAATTTTCTCTTGTTAATGTTGTTTCAACAGAATAATTAAATCCCTCTTTTTTTATAAATTCTTCTGCTATATTTATAATATTATTATCTTCTTTTTTTAATATCTCTCTAGATTCTTCTAAGCTTTCAGATTTCTCTAACATAGGTGATATATATTTTAAAACTTCATCCTTAACCTTCATTTTTAATTCTTGATCTACATCTGTATTGCTATTAGCTAAGACATGAAATCTAATTAATTTTTCACTTATATTTTCTATAATTTCATTATCTTCATTAGTAGCTTGTCTCTTTTCTAAAGTTGCCCCTATTAATAAACTAAACACTAAAACTCCACAAAATAAAATTGATAATACTTTTTTCATAATAAACACCCCCTGATACCTTAATTATTACCAAGGAGTATTTTTTTATACATACCAATTTTTTATTGAGTTATTATTGATTACTGCTTATTGTTCTTGTTATATAAACATCAGCATATTTATATTTACTTTTTAAAAACTCAAAAGATTTTTGAGCAGTTAACATATTATCAAAAAAAGCAAAAACAGTAGGACCACTTCCACTCATCATAGCCCCTAAAGCGCCACTTCTTTTCATATCTTCTTTTATTGTTTTTAAAACACTATGTTTTTTAAGTGTTACATTTTCTAAAACATTTTTCATATTTCTTGAAACATATCTTAAATCATCATTTTCCATAGCACTTATTAAACCTTCTATATTAACATGTTTTTTTATTTTATTTATATCTAGGCTTGTATAAACCTCTTTAGTTGATACTCCAAAATTAGGTTTTAAAACTACTAAAATTTTATTTTCAAAAGGTTTTAATTGAGTTATAACCTCACCTATTCCTTCGCATAAAGCTGTTCCTCCTTCTATGCAATAAGGAACATCGGCTCCAATCTTAACACCTAATTCTTTTAATTCATCTAAACTAGCATTAACATTAAAAAGTTTATTCATAATAACTAAAACTGCGGCTGCATTTGTACTTCCACCAGCCATACCTGCTGCAACTGGAATATTCTTTTTTATACGTATATTAATTCCTTCTTTTATATTAAATCTCTCTTTAAATAAGGCTGCTGCTTTATAAGCTAAATTTCTTTCATCTGTAGGGACATAATGCTTATTACAATAAATGCTTATATTACTATCATTACTTTTCTCTATATCTATAACATCATACAAATCTACTGTTTGCATTATCATTCTTAATAAATGATAGTTATCTTCTCTTTTTCCAATAGCATCTAAGGCTATATTTATTTTTGCATAAGCTTTCATTTTCATATAATCACCTTCCTTACATTAATTAAAGCTAAATATAATTATATTATTTTATTTAAAAAACATAAAGAGTTAATTAAAGTAAAAAGAAATCTTCTAAATCAGTTACTAGAAGATTTCTTTTTTAAATTATTTTTCTTATATACTAGCACTTTTAAAATCTTTTATGTAATTATTTTTAAATTCATTTATTATGTCATATAAAGGCTCGTAATCTTCAAAAAACATTATAATTGTTTCACCTTTTTTAGCTAACTTTAAAGTTTCTTTAAGTGCCTCTTCCTCTGATAATATGATTTTTACATTTAGTTCTTTTCGATTTGAAGATAATACCCCTTCATTTATAATTCTAGCAACTTCGCCTTTATCTTTTCCTCTTAAGTCTTTATCTTCCTTTATAACTATAGAATCAAAAAATTCTCCACTTATTCTACCTACCTCTGTCATAGTCTTTAAATCTCTATCCCCTGGAACGCCTATTATTCCAGTTATATTTTTTAAACCAAGATTTTTAAGAGAGTCTATGACTACCTTATATCCATCAATATTATGACCATAATCTAATATTACATTTACACCATTAACATCAAACATATTAAATCTTCCCCTATTGTCCTCTTCACAAGATTTAAACTGTTTTAGCCCTTTAGATATAATACAATAATCAACTCCTATTCCAACTAAGGCTGCACAAGCTGCCATAGCATTTTCTATATTATGCTTTAGTTTACCATTCATAGTAAACTTCATTTCATCTGCAGAAGCTATTTTGTATTCTTTACCTCTATTTTTTACATATATAGTTTCATCTCTATAAAACACAATAGGATTTCCATTTTTCAAATTTTCCTGTAGATAAATATTATTTTCATGCATTGAAAATAATATTTTAGGATTTTTAATTCTATCTAAAACTTTTAAACTCCATTCATCATCAGCATTTATAACTGAATATCCATTATCTTTTACAGCTTCACCAACTAAGGATTTTACAAAAGACAAATCTTCCATATCATTTATGCCATCTATACCTAAATGATCTTCTCTTATGTTAGTTATTACTCCTACATCTGCTAAATCATAAGCTAATCCTCTTCTTACCAATCCACCTCTTGCACTTTCTAAAACTGCTACGTCAACCTCTGGATTTAATAATACAGATCTTGCACTATAATATCCTGTATCATCACCCTTGTGTATATATCTATTACCTATTTTAATTCCTGAAGTTGTTGTACATCCTACATTAAATCCAATTAAATTTAAAACATAAGATATTAATCTTACCGTAGTAGTTTTTCCATTTGTTCCTGTAACTGAAATAATAGGAATATTAGAATAATTCTCTTTAAACATATTATCTAAAATTTTTCTTCCTACATTTCTTTCTTTACCTACAGTAGGGAAATGATGCATCCTTATTCCTGGTGCTGCATTAACTTCTAATATTATTCCATCATTTTCATATAATGGCTCTGATATTGATTTTGCACAAATATCTATACCACATATATCTAAACCAATAGTTTTAGCTGCTCTTTCACAAATCTCAATATTTTCTTTACATATTAAGTCAGTATAATCCTCAGCACTTCCACCTGTAGAAAGATTTGCATTTCCTCTTAAGATAACTTTTTCTCCATACTCTAGAACTGAATCTAAGGAATACCCTAAGTTACTTAATCTATTTATTAATTCTTTATCTATTTTTACCTTTGTTAAAGGTTTTTCATGACCTTCTCCTCTTAGTGGATTAGCGTTCATAGCTTCTATTAAATCTCTAATACTCCTAACACCATCACCTGTTATATATGGCGGTTTTCTTAAAGAAACTGCTACTACCTTATAATCAACTAACATTACTCTGTAGTCATTTCCAATCTTATACTCTTCTATCATTATCTCTTTACATTCTTTTGTTATTTCAGCGTAGGCTCTTAATAGTTCCTTTTCACTATTTATATTTACAAAAACTCCATCCCCCTTACTTCCCCATTGGGGTTTTAAAACTACAGGATACCCAATCCTATTAACCATTTCAAGAAGATGTATTGTATTAAATACCTTTTCACCTCTAGCAACAGGTAAGTTCTGTATATCTAAAAGTTCTTTTGTAAGCATTTTATCACAAGCTATATCTATAGCAATTCCTTTTGTATTATTACCAATAGTAGCACTAAATCTCTTTCCTGATTTTCCATAACCTATTTGATATAAATTTCCATTTCCCACTGAAATTATAGGAAGCCCAACTTCTTTAGCCGCATCACATATAGCCTTTGTTGATGGACCTATACTCTCTTCCATAATAACTCTCTTTATTATTTCTATTCTTTCATCAAAATTGATTTCTTTCTTCTTTATTATTGAATTAATTAAATCTATTGCTAATTCGGCTATTAATATTGCTGTTCTTTTTAATTTATATTCAAATATTATGTAATAAAAATCATCTTTTATCTCTCTTGCTTTTCCATATTTTACATCTACCCCTAGTTTATTATGTATTCCTATGATTGTATGTTCACAAACATGAGCTAAATATGTTCCTTCTTTTAAACGCTGTACAAATCCACCTTCTATATCTATTCCACATCTATGAGTATATAATTCTGGAACATAACTTAATAACATTTTATTGAATCCATCAATATCTTTAGTAGGAGTTTCACAATATCCCTCTAAATCAACATCTAATCTAATACATCTTCTATGTGAATATATGTTCCTTCCATCAAATATACGTTGATTATTTATCTTCATTTTTATTTCTTTCCTCCTCAAAAGGCACCCTAGTTGATAAATTCATTTTTTTGCCTGCTGTTAGTACATGTAACTTTATATTAAATATACTAAACACCTCATCTTGTCTTTTCTCAGATACATTTGTATATTCAATATTTCTTCCATCTACAAAATAAACTGCCCCACTACCAATTACAGTTAATTCATCATCATTAATTACTATAGCAGTGTCTTCATCTATCCCTACCCCTAAAACTTCAGGATTTTGGCAAACTCCTGATAATAATCTACCTATCCTTCCTCTTTGAGCAAAGTGTTGATCTATAAGAGTATTTTTAATTAAACCTAGTCCTGCTGACATATTTAATGTACTCTTTTTAGGTGACTCCTCTTCTTCTCCACCAACTATCATAACATCACTCATAACAGAAGCTCCTGCTGATGTTCCTACAAAGTAGCATCCATCATTACTTCTTTTTTGTAATGTATCATAAAGAGGAGTTCCACCAATTAAACTAGTTATTCTAAGCTGATCTCCTCCAGTAAAAAATATTACTGAAGCGTCATTTACTAAAGAAATATTATTTTCATCAAAAGCTTCCTCTCTCTCTATAACACGAAGTTCCTTAATCTCTCTTATCCCCATACTTGAAAATATGTTTTTATACTGTTCTATTACTATATTAGGTGATTCTGTAGCTATAGTTGCAATCAACATAATTCCTTCAGATTCTTTAAATTTATCTGCTACAAAATTTAATATAATCTTATCCCCTTTCTT
Organism: Clostridium sp.; assembly: GCF_029258205.1. Lineage (GTDB taxonomy): Bacteria > Bacillota > Clostridia > Clostridiales > Clostridiaceae > Sarcina. Next base: position 24,020 of record NZ_JARHZJ010000053.1, on the reverse strand, counting down.
ATCTTCTGCTCCACCTATTATTATTAAATTTTTTTTGCTACTACTTTTCAAATTATTCACCTCAAATCATGCATTTCTTATTTTTACCATAAAACTTATATTTATTCATAAAAAAAAGAGTTTTACGAAATAATATCGTAAAACTCTTTTTTTTATAAAACTACTCTTCCAGGAATCATAATTTTATCTCCAGCATATATATAATCTGGATTTTCTATATCGTTTAATTTAACTAAAGTATCTATTGTTGTCTTATATTTTTTTGCTAAACACCATAAAGTATCTCCTTTTTGAATTGTATATATAGTAATAGATGCGTTCTTTTCAACAGTCTCATCATTTTGTTCAATATCTTTAACATATTCTTTATCAAACATATCTGAACATTTAGCATAAAAATATACTACAGCTTTAACAGCTAAACTATTTCCCTCTATACTACATTGTAAATCTTCTAGATTTGCCTTAGTATCAAAAGTCATACCAGACTGAGAATTTGGCATATCTAAAGCAACTTCAAAAGGAATTTCTCCATTTACTTTATTAAGTCCCTTTTCTTCATCAGTTGTCTTGTATATTGATTCAACAGCTAAATTACCTTTTACAACAACCTTTTGATCCATAAAATAGCTTTCCATATCTACTATTTTACCTTTGCAATCAACTGTTTGAGTAGCATCTCCTCCAATTTTTCCTAGATCTAAATTTCCTTTTATTACTGATTCATTTGAATTTTCACTAACACACATATTAATCTTGCAAACTTCATTTAATGGCATTACATTTTGTGTTGGTGAATATAAATCTTCAACTATTTCTGCAAATTCTAATTTTGATATTGCAACATTTGCATCAACAAATAAATTAACATCTATTATTCTACTTTCCCCTAAATCATTTTGAGAAATTTTCACATCATGACCTTTTATTTCAAAATACCCATTACAATTCATATCTGAATTTACACCTACAACTTCTTCATCATTAGATAAATATAAATCCTCTTCTAAAGCTACAACTTCCCTAGAATCATAAGCTCTATAAAGAACATTAATTTTAGCTAAGCAAGAAGCTTGTACTTTATCTTCCCCTAATTTTATCTCTTGTCTATGAAGCATATATCCACATTTTATTATTTTTCCTATTTGAGGCTTATCCATACCTACATTTATAGATAATTCTCCACTCATGGAACAAACCATATTTGTTATATTTTTTTCTATACTTTCTGGTTTTCTTTTTATTTGTAAATCACCCAAACCATCTAATTCTTTAACAACATCTATTTTTTCTTCTTTATAAACCTTATATTTTGTTCTTAGTTTCCCTTCTACTCTTATCTTTCTTTCATTGATTATGTTCGCATCCATATGTTCAAAATCACATTCCATATCACAAATCATACTATGTTCAGCCCCAGCTATATCAATAAAGCTAGAATTTTTTTCTTTATAAACAACACTATTTATTCCTAAACCTTCTTCTTCTCTAGCTAAGTACATAACATTACATTCAATTTCATATTCTAATAATACTCTATCATTTTGAACTTCTCTATTAAGTGTATAAACCTTAGTATCAACTGAAAGTACGTCATAAACATCTGGTTGAGTATCTGGTATTAAGTATTCTTCTCTAAATGGTATATCTAAAGAGTTTTCACTTAATACCTTCTCAAACCCAATACTTTCTTTAATAATATCTAAATTAACCAAATGTATCCCTCCTAAATAATCTAATACTATAATATATATGTATGATACTTTATTTATGATAATTCTTCTTATTTATACTTTATTTATTTTTTTATTTGAAACCATATTTCATAAACGTTTACACAATTTTTTAAAATAAAATTAAAAAAAACTCATCTTTTTTCGACATTTTTTATTAAAAGTATTGACATACTGAAAAATATGTCGTATTATAAAGATGGTTATTGACCATATAACCTCTCATAAATTCTCAATACCCTTTTATACCATAGTTGAAAGATGGAAACCCACCATCTTTCTTTTTTTTGTTAAATAAATAAACAAAAAAAAGTTAGCTAATATATTAGCTAACTTTTTTATTTAACCAACAAAATCTAGTTGAACCGTTTTTGTAAGTACATCTGAATAACTGTATGTCACTTTCCTTTGGGTGTCCTTTTGTAATCTAACTACAAAAATACTTGGATGAACACTTTCTAGTATTCCTTCATTTTCCAAAATCTTTTTTCTTCCACCATTAGCTCTTAGCTTAACTTTCTCACCTACGTGATCTTCTATGGTTTTTCTGATGGAATTCAATGTAAGTCTGGTACTCATTTTAACACCCTCTTTCTACTATATATTATACACTAAAGGGGATATTTTTTCAATAAATAAATTATTTTACTATATAAAACCATGTTTTGTCAATAAAAATATACTATATTTAAACTAAAACATCCAATTATATTATTAACTTAAATTACTTATTTTATTCTATTAATTTAAATATAGGGATTTTGGATAACCTTCTCTATATTTTCCTCTAGTTTGTAATCCACCAACGCCCTTTATTCCAGTTATTGTATTTTCTATAACATCTTTTATTGATACAATTTCATCTATCCTAGTGTAAGCAACTCTTTCACATACTAAAACAGGATCTAAACAATGTATAAGAACTCTATTAGGTGAACTTGCAAAATTAGCACCTGCTTCTAAAATACTTTCATAGCAAGATTGACAAGCTCCAGCAAAAATAACAAGCTCATCATAACTTGAATTATAATTTCTTAAAATTTTTACAGACTCAATAAAATATTTTGAGTTTCTATAATTGTTTAAATCAAGCATTCCTTTTGAATCTTTAAGAACACCATCATGGCCAGTTAATACAACTATATCTGGATTATATTTCTTAACTAAAGATAAAATTTTTAAAGGTTGTTCTCTTTCAAATATTGATATTCCTATAGCATTTAAATTTAATTGCTTATACACCTTTAAGCAAGTTTCCATGTATGATGGATCTCCATCTATATGAAGTATTCTTCCAGGTCTTCCAAATACCAATCCTTTTTCTATCCTATTTAAATTATCTTCTTCATTTACTCTCGTAATCAATTGATTATTTTTCTGTTCTCTACTCAAAATTACTTTTTTAATGATATCATTGATTTTAGAATCAAAAGACTTATCTTTGTCTCCAGCAAAGTCATCATCAACTTTTTCTAAATCCTCCTCCTGAGAATCAGCTATTATTCTTATGTGAAGTCCCTTTAAAATATAAGTTATTTCATTTTCATTATATTTAATATCTATAATTTTAAAAGTTATATCTTTACTATATGATTTTCTTACTACTAAATCTCCAACTTTCATATACTTTCTCCTAACTTATATAATCCTATTATCATAATATGAAGATTTATTGGTAATTGTTCTGATTATATATTACTAGCTAATTTATTGTTTTCTATGTTTAAATCAAAAATATATATTAAAAATTTCATGAAATTAATATTTAAATTCAAATAAAAAATGGTGCCTAATTATTAGGCACCTAAAGCATCATTATCCAACTTGATTATATTTATTTTTAAATTCTTCAATAAATTTCATATAACTTTCTTTCTCATTAATTATGTTTTTTATTTTATTTATAAAAATATTTTGTCCCCACATAACTTCATTGTAATAATATCTATTTGCAAGTCTCCAATATCTCTGTGGGAATAATAAGTATGCATATAAGACCTCGTATTCTTCTTCTCTTAATGGACTTACTGTATTATAAGCATCTATTATAGCCTCTGCATATTCAATATTCCAATCTACTCTTTTTAAAACCTTCTTCATAAAGTTAGCTATATCATATGTTCTTATTTCTCTTTTACAATAATCAAAGTCTATTATATATACTTCATTATCATCTCCAATTATTATATTGTGATAAGTATAATCATGATGACAAAATACCTTCTCAGCCTCTGCTTCTTCACATAAACTTAAATACTTTGAATTATTTAATATTTTTGTGGCTCTTATTGCTAACTCCTTATAAAAATCAACATTTGTTATATAAATAATGTCAAAATCTTTTTTTAAATTCTTCTTTCTAGCCATACCTCTCATTTTTTCTAAGGCTTTGCCTCTCTTCTCCATAAGATATGGCCATCTTCCTAAGTCACTTTTTAATTTTGAGTTTTCTGGTGGATCGTATCCCTTGCTAGCTTCATGTAATTCAGCTAACTTTTTAGCAGCTAATTTTACCTCTTCTATATTAGTAAAATCACACTCTCTTCCTTTTATCCAATTTGAAAGAGTATATAAATCCTCATTTACTAGAGCATAAGGTTCATTCTCAATATTTAAGAAATATCTATCTATATGTTCAAATCCATTTTTAGCTAAATGCTCTTTTGCTCCATAAACAAAAAGAAGTTTTTGAGTTCCATAATTTATCCTTTTTAAACATCTATCACCCTTATTACTCTTTAAATAATATACACCTTTATTAGGTTTTAATTTTTCTATTTTAATATCAAATTGTCTTTCTATTTCAAACTCTCTCATCATATCTATTCACCCCCTACCATATTTATATGTAGCAACCTCTTGTTTTATTAACATTTTATTCTATATATAAATATAATAATATATATTTATACTGAAAGGATATATGCTATGAAAATATGTATTGATGGAAGAGCAGCTACCTTATATCGCGGTACTGGAATTGGTAACTACACTTATCAAATAATAAATAATCTACACCAGATAGATTTTTTAAATGAATATAACATACTTACTCCTCAATCATCCTCTCTAAAATTACCTAAAAAAATTAACTTTAATTATTTATCTTCAAGTACAAATAATAAAAAAAACTTTTGGGAATTTATAAATACTCAAAATCCTAAAGAAAATATTATAGGTGATGTATATCATATTCCTCAAAATGGTATAGGATTTTCTAAACCTAATGATATAAAGACTGTAGTTACTCTACATGATATTATACCCATGAAAATGCCAGATACAGTTAGTGATAGATTCTTAAAGATTTTTCATGCCAATATACAAAATATTTTAGATGACTCAGATGGAATTATTACAGTTTCTAAATTTTCTAAAGAAGATATAAGTAAAACTTTTTCTTATCCAAGGGAAAAAATATTTGTTACTCATTTGGCCGCTGAAGAAATATATACTCCATTAAACAAATTTCACTCATCTCAATATTTAAAAAAACACTATGGTATAGATACAGATTTTTTATTATATGTAGGTGGTTTTAGTCCTAGAAAAAATATTTTAGGACTTATAGAGGCATTTAACCTAGTAAAAAATTCTTATAAAAGAGATTTAAAGCTTGTCATTATAGGAACTAAGGGACCTTCATATGAAAATTACAGAAAAAAAGTGGATGAGTTAAATCTAACTTCATCCGTTATTTTTACTGGATTTATTCCTATAAAAGATATGCCTATATTCTATAGCGCTAGTAAAGCTTTAGTTTATCCTTCTTTTTATGAAGGCTTTGGATTACCACCTATAGAATGTATGGCCTGTGGTACTCCTGTAATAGCATCTAATTTAACCTCAATGCCTGAAGTATGCCAAGATGCTGCTCTTTTAGTTAATCCTTATGATATTGATGAAATAAAAGAAAATATACTAATCTTATTAAATAACCATAAATTCTATTCCCTTATGATTTATAAAGGCATAACTCACTCAAGTAAATTTAATTGGAAAAAAACTGCTTATAATACACTTGACGTCTATAAACATATTTCTTCTTAAATTTAAAATATACTTTATAAAAACTTAATCTTAATATATCTCATAAAAAATTATTATTTTAAAATGAAAAGGTACTGTATAGAAAACTTAAACATAGAACTTATAAACTTTAATAGAATTTATCAATCCTAAAAATTAATTTATAAGTCTTATTAGTTATTTTATACAGTACATTTTACTTGATTCATATTATTTATTTATATGATTTAATAAAAATTCCTTTTCCTTTGTGTATTCTAATTTTCTCTCTAACTTATTTAAGAATGACTCATATTTCCAATCTTTTAATTTATAATAATATTGCATTGAAACAGTATAAAAATCATGTGGGAATCTTAAATATATATATATTAATTCTTTTTCCTCATTTGATAAGTTATTTAACTTATCATACTTTTCTATAATTGAATCATACATTTCTAAACTAAATCCAAATCTTTTTATACTCTTAATTATAAAATCACATAAATCTATAACTCTTAGATTTATATTGCAATAATCAAAGTCTATAAAACTTACTTCATTTTGATTAAATAATATATTATGATATGCAAGATCATTATGGCACAAAGTTATTTTTTCTTTACTGCTACATAATTCATCATATTTACTATTTTCTAATAAATCTATACAGGCTTTTACATCATTTAAATGATAATCCACTTCCTTTATAAATATTTCATCAAATTCGTTTTTATACTTACATCTCTCTACTATTCCTTTTAGTTTTTCCAAATCTTTCTTACTATTTGTGAAATAATCTTTTAACTTAAAAATCTCACTATTCTTTTCATTCATTGCATTTGAAGTAACCTCCTGAATACCTATTCCTGCATTATGAAGTTTAGCTACTGCCTCTGTTATGAATTCTAATTCTATTGGATTAGCTATATTAAACTCCGTTCCTTCAAAATAGTCTAATAATATATAATCATTCCCCTTCCACTTGAGTTTACTATTTCCATTTGGAAGTTTATTTATTTTTAATATACCATCATATCTTTCTCTCAAGTAATTTGTTGAATGTATTATGAAGTTTAATCTATCATCATCATAATTTATCATCTTTAAAATCTTTTTGCCTTGCTTTGTATCTAACAAAAATACATTTCTATTTGGTCTTAAATCAAATATATCTAATCCTAAAGCTTCAAATAATTTAATATCCAAATCATATCTACATAAATATTTCTCATCTTTATATCTAATCTTATTCATAAACCACTCCCCCTATTGTATAAGATAATCTTTAACTAATAATTCTTCTAAAACATTAATTTCAATCTTTAAATCCTTTATATAATTATTTTGCAAATACTTCATTGAATTATATGGATACTCAATTAATGAATTTATATAAACATAACTTTTAAAATCCAAATTTTCTTTTTCTATCACTTCACTCAGCAAATCCTTTAATTCATCCCTATAGTTTCCTCTTATCTTTTTTAAGTAGTTATAATAGTCATCTTCTACCATATTAAATTTTATATTCTCTGTATTTTTTATAAAAATCCTTTTCTCACCCTTCTTAATTTCATAATATATCCTACCAATACATACTTCTTCTCTTTCCATAGCCCTTCTTATAAGCTCTTTATAACTAATATTTTCAATACACTCTAAGCTTTTTTTTGAAGTATCTAAGGCTATATTAATTAATTTATTACTTTCTTCTAATTTATCTACTCTTCTAATCCATAGTTTTAAAATTTGAACATGCTTCCATATATCATTTCTAAATTTAAATTTTATCCTATTTTCCTCTTTTAAAAATTCTTTGTGAATTTCACTTATTGTATTTAAATACTCTAATGGATCATAAAATCTTAATTCCCTTTTTTCCTTTTCTATTTCTTTTCTAGGTAATACTTCTATATTATTTTTATTTAAAAATAATTCTAATTCTTCACTCAAATTAAATCACCTCAAAGTAAAATTACTTAATTCATCAACAAAATTCTGTCTAAGTTTTCTATCTTTTTCGTATTTACCTAGTTTCTTTAAAAAATGTTCTTCCTCCCAAGGCTGTTGCTCCCAATAATATTGAAGTCCTAATTGCCAATAGGCTTGAGGAAACTCAATAAAAGAAGCCATAATAGGAAATTCTTCATTTCTTACTTCTTTATTATTTAAATAACTATCTATTATATATTTAAATAAATTTAAGTCCCATCTCCCCTCTTTCATTGTCCTAATGCATATGCTACTTAAATCATGTAAGTGAGAATCTAAAATACAGTAATCAAAATCTATTATATTTATTTCATTATTTTCTAATAAAAGTACATTATGATCTGCATAATCATGATGACAAAATCCCAATTTTTTAACTTCTTTTTTCATATAGTCAAAATAACCACTACTTTTTATGTGCAAAAGTGTTCTTTCAACTCTTTTTAATTCCTCATCCATAATAGAAAGATATAACTTATCAAATTCTGACATATACGCTTTCTGATATATTCTTTTTTTAAAGTCAATAATTTCTTCTCCTCTTGTTTCAAATATCTTATACCACCTTCCCCATGCTATCCTAGGGTTAAGTGCCTTATTTATAACAAACCCCTCACTACTATTATGTAGTTCACTAAGCTTTTTAGCTGCTAATCTTAAATCCGACTTATTTTTATAATCACATTCTCTACATTTTATCCAAGGAGTTAAATAAGCTAATTTATCATGTAGCTTTACATAATCTTTTCCGTCTACAGTATCTAGTATTTTAGGAATTGATTTAAATCCATTTTTCACAAGATGCTTTTGAGCAGAAACTATAAAATAAAAATGAGGATATTGATATTTTATTACCTTCAAACAATACTCCTCATCCCTGGTTATAATTTTATATGTGTTTTTCACTTTTATTACTTCTTTGCTTTCTATACCATAGTTAAGTAAGATTTTATCCTTTATATAATCCTGTTCCATAAACTTACTCCTACTTTCACTTTTTAATTAGTATATGTTGATTAAATTCTTCTTGTTACATGCACATTTTATATTATTTATTAATATTATTAATTATAATTATTATTTTTCTAAGGAGTGGAATCTTAATGTATAACTTAATAGATGCAAGAGGTGCAACTTGGTATAGAGGAACAGGTATAGGAACATACACATATAACCTATTAACAAACATATTAAAATTAGATAAGGATTCATCTTATGATTTATTATGCTCTGGAGAAAAAATACCTGAGTTTGAAACTGAAAATACTAAAATAATAATGTCTTCTAGAAAACATCAACGTTTTTTTGAAGATTACTATATACCATCCTATGCAATAAAAGAAAATATAGATTTACTTCACCTTCCCCAAAATGGACTTGGACTTTCTTCTAAAGGAAACTTTGCAAAATTAGTTACTATTCATGACTTAATTCCATATATTTTACCTGAAACCGTTGGTAAAGGTTACTTAAAAAAATTTCTTCAAAGTATGCCTGAAATAATTGATAATTCAACAGGAATAATAACTGTATCAGAATACTCTAAAAGTGACATCCTAAGATTTTTCCCACACTTTCCTGCTGAAAATATCTTTGTAACACCACTAGCAGCTAATGAAAATTATAAACCTTTAGATAAAGAAAAATGTCTATTTGATGTTAATAATAGATTTAATTTCAATGGTCCATTTATTATGTATATAGGTGGATTTAGCTTAAGAAAGAATGTTAAAGGACTTGTTGATGCCTTTAACAATATTCATAAAAATATTGATGAAAATTATAAACTTCTCATTGTAGGTGGATTAAGAGATGAAGGCTTAAAATTAAAGGCCTATACTGAAAGTTTACCTATAAAAGATAAGGTTATTTTTACTGGATTTATAGAAGATGAATATTTACCAACCTTATATAATGCAACTACCCTGTTTACTTATCCTTCTCTATATGAAGGCTTTGGTTTACCTCCTTTAGAAGCCATGAGTTGTAAAACAGCCGTTTTAACCTCAAATATAACTTCTATTCCTGAAGTAGTTCCATTTAATGAAAGCTTAGTTAATCCAAATAACCCTAAAGAATTATCTTCAAAACTAGAAAATCTATTAAATGATTCAAAGCTTAGAAATAATTTAGAAAATCTATGTTTTGAAAGAAGTAAGGAATTCACTTGGGAAAAAACAGCAAATAAAACCTTAGATGTATATAAAAAGGTAATAAAAATTTCTAAAAATTCATTAATAAAATCATAAAAATCTGCTAAAAAATAATAGTGCAGTATGAAAATTTTAATAAAACTTACAAACAGTAATTCTCACAATATGTTTGTAAGTTTTACTATTATATTTTGATAAAGATCCGTATAAAAATATCTTAAAAACACTTATTATATGATCCATTATTTAAAACTTCTTATAATAAATTATTTATTGATAATTCCTTATTATCAATTAGCTCTAAAGCTTGATCTAAAACCTTCTTACCATTCATAGTTCCATAATCTCCACTATTTATAAGAGTTATTGGTATATTACTATCCATTTTTTTCCTTAAACTATTAAATAAATATCTTACTTGAGGTCCTAACATTATTATATCTGCGTCTTTTTCATATTTTTTAAGCTCATATTCACCTATTGCAATTATAGAACAATCAATATCTAGTTCATTTGCTACTTTTCTCATTTTAGAAACTAATAAAGATGTAGACATTCCTAATGTACATAATAATACTATTTTTTTCATATATAATCCTCCTAAATTAATACCCTTCTTGTTTATAACCTATATTTTTTTGTTTTAGATAAAATATATCTTTAATTTTAAATGACTATTACTACTATTCTATAGTCAAATATAATAATTAATAATTGGTTTTATTGGATATATTTGATTTTTATCTAAAATTTTACATTTAAATTTTATTTAAAATAAAAAGGATGTGTATCAAATAAATTTATTTGATATACATCCTTTATTAAACTAATTAGCAACTAATGTTAAATTTAATTTGACTTTCTTACCATCTCTAATTATCTCAACTGGTACTGAGTCTCCATCATTATATTTACTTTTAGCTTGATTTAATTCTTCTAAAGTTTTTACTCTTTTTCCACCAAATTCAATTATTAAATCACCTATTTTTAATCCTGCTTTTTCTGCGGGACTAAATTCTTGTACTCCAACAACATAAATACCTTCTTCTAAATTATTTTCTTTTGCCAATTCTGGAGTAACAGTTCTAGCTGTAATACCAAGCTTTAATATTGGTTTTGATAATGAATCTAATCTTGTTTTAACCTCATTTATAGGAATTGCAAATCCTATACCTTCAATATCTTCACCAACTTTTTTAGCAGTGTTTATTCCAATAACTTCACCTTTAGAATTTATTAATGGACCACCACTATTACCAGGGTTAATAGCAGCATCTGTTTGAATATAATCTAATACATTTCCGGTTTCTGTCTTCATTTTTCTATTTGGTGAACTTACTATTCCTTTAGTTACTGTTGAACTAAATTCTTTTCCTAGAGGATTTCCTATAGCAATTACTTCTTCACCAGCCTTAACTGTAGATGAATCTCCTAATTGAGCTATTCCAGGCATTTTAACATCATCTGTTATTTTTATTACTGCAACATCTCTTTCTGCATCATAATTTACAACCTTAGCATTAACTTCTTTTCCATCTGAGAATATTACTTTAACTTCTTGAGCTCCATTTATAACATGATAGTTTGTAACAACATATCCATCTTCATTTATTATAAATCCAGATCCTAAACCTTCTTGCTCCTTTACATTAAAGAATTGATCTCTTACTAAGCTTTTTGTAGATACTCCTACAACGGCAGGTGTAACTTTTTCAACTACTTGTGGAACAGTTAATGCTCCATCTTCGCCTTTAAATTCTGGTGGATTAGTTGCACTATTACTATTATTTTCTAATGTACTTACCGGTATGCTATTTTTAAAAGCATAATAAACTCCTCCAGCTCCTATAGCTCCTCCAAGAATTGCAACTATAACAGCACCTGCTATCATAGCTATTCCTCTTTTAAATCCACTCTTTTCCTTTACTTTTTTATTTTTACTATTATCATTAGATTCTTTCAAAATTTTTGAGTTTACATCAGAGGACTTTATATCCTCTCTTTGTTTAACTTCCTCTTTTGAATTAATTTCATTATCTATATTTAAGTGCTGAGTTTGATCTATGTTAGTTTGCTTAGTATCATTATTTGACTCTATATTTTCTTTGTCTTTTATGTCTTTATCTGAATCTAAAGTTTCATTTTCTTTATGATCAAAACCAAAGTAGTCATTTAAGTTTTCATCTTTTTTATTAAAATCACTCATTATACATACCCTCCTAAACATTTGTTTTACAAGTTAATAGTAACCATTTTTTGTGTCATTTCTATGTCATGTTTATGTCATTTCTATGTCATAGGATATGTTTATACTCTTAGGCTAATTTTGCTCTTCCAAACTATTATCTTGGATAAATCTTATACTATCTAAAAATAATTCTGGCTTCTCTAAAGGTATAACATCTGTCTTATTCTTAGCATTTACTATTTGGACTTTATTATCTGAAGTAAGTTTTTTTAAACTCTCCTGCTCTTTAATAAAAGCATTATCATTAACTATTATGCTCAAAGGTTTGCCATTTAATAACCCAGATTTTTGAGAATTACTACTTTTCTCTAAAATATTTGTAAGCTCAGTATAATATCCGCTATTATAATCACTTTTAGTTCTCAAAATATTATACACCTTAAGATTTTCATTATTTAAATTTTCCTCTAAACCATTTGGATTTTTTAACATACCAAATTTATTCATTATTGATGTTAATCCAAAGTATGAACCATATTTTTGTATAAACCTACTAAATTTTTGGCTTGAATATTGTTCCATATAATTTTTATTTTCGCTTAAAGCTTCTTCACTTATTGGATCTACAAGAATAACTCCTTGAACCAAATCAGGATAGAGCTCAGCAAAATTACACATTACTAATCCACCATAGCCTTCACCAACAAGTATATATGGACCACCAATTCCTGATTTTTTAAGAATCATTCTAAGATGTTGAGCTTGTTCTTTAATACCATCATCCTTTATTGATTCAGAAAAACCATATCCTGGTCTATCATAAGAAAATGTTCTATAACCATACTCTTTTTCTATAAGATTCTGAACCTTATTCCATTCACTTAGTCCTAAACCTATATCAGAACTCATGATTATAGTTGGTTTACTTTCTCCCTGGAAATTGTAATAATTTTTCTTACTATCAATTCTTACATACTTAGTATCTGGTTCTATTTTGCTATCGTCAATTTTGTTTACTATCATTTGATAAACAAAGCCTATAAATACTAAAGCTAATATAAATATAAAAATGTTCCTTATCACATTTATAGGCTTTATTTCTATATTCTTGTTCATTTTATGAAATCCATTTGAGTACGGAATAAACCTCATTTGTAATTCAGCCCCTATCTTTCACCTAATCTTAAATTAGGCTTTGCATTAAGACTCATTTCAGATACATTTCCTTTTAATAATTCAAAATATGCAGCACTTCCTATCATGGCAGCATTATCTGTGCAAAGTATTGGTGATGGGAATAAAATCTTTATTCCTCTCTTTTTTCCTTCTCTAAGAAGATTTTCTCTTAAGGCACTATTAGACGCAACTCCACCTGCAATTGCTATTTTATCTGCCTTTCTAATCTTGCAAGTTTTTATTGCATTATCAGTTAACACTTCAACTACAGCCTTTTGGAAACTAGCTACTACATCAGCTTTGTTTATTTCTTCATTTTTCATTTCCATCTTATTTAAATAGTTTAAGACCGCTGATTTAACTCCACTAAATGAAAAATCTAAGGTATTATCATGGAAATTAGCTTTTGGGAATTTTATAGCATCACTATTTCCTTCCTTAGCTAATTTATCTATTTTTGGTCCTCCTGGATATCCTAATCCGACTGCTCTTGCTACCTTATCGAAAGCTTCTCCAGCTGCATCATCTCTTGTTTCTCCTATTATTTCAAATTTTCCATAGTCTTCAACGTGAACTACAAAAGTATGTCCTCCTGATACAACTAAACAAACAAAAGGTGGTTCTAAATCTTTATGATCTATAAAGTTAGCACTTATATGTCCCTCTATATGGTTAACTCCTATTAGAGGTTTATCTAAAGAATATGCTAATCCTTTAGCATATTGAAGCCCTACTAAAAGTGCTCCAACTAAACCTGGACCATATGTAACTGCTATTGCATCTATATCATCAAAAGTTACTCCTGCAACTTCTAATGCCTCTTCTACCACTGCATTTATAGCCTCTATGTGCTTTCTTGATGCAACCTCTGGCACTACTCCTCCAAATTTTGTATGTATATCTATCTGAGAAGATATTATATTTGATAAAACTTCTCTACCATTGACTACAACAGCTGCCGCTGTTTCATCACAACTACTTTCTATTGCTAATATAATTTTTTTATCCATTTTTATCCCTCTTAATTTTAATTTTTCATATAAACATAGAGTATTATACTTTATCTGTTAAATACTTTCAAGAAATGTAAATATATAATGTTACATTATGATATAATCTATATTATTATATCATATGATTGGAGGTTTACTATGAATTCATACGCAAAAGTTATAGTAAAAGGCTCACCTATTACTAAATCAAATTTTAAACTATCAAATTCGCAAGGAAGAGCAATTTTACCATCCAATTCTGGTAAATATCATGATAGATATGCATTGTATGAAGAGCAAATTGCTTATGAAGCAAGAATTCAAAATCCTAATGTTATTTTAGAGGAATCTTTAATAGCTGTGTTAAAAGTTTATTATAAAAGTTCTAAGAGACATCCAGATACAAGCAATATAACAAAAAGTATATTCGATGGAATTGAAAAGAGTGGATTAATAATAAATGATATGCAAATAAGAAGAATAATAACTGAGGAATTTTATGATAAAGAAAATCCTAGATTTGAATTAGAGCTTTTTTGTGAAAGTTCTTATAGTTTTAATTATGAAATAAATAAGCGTAAAGAAACAGCTGAAAAGCTTCTTTATTCACCCCCACCTAATAAAAAAAGAAAAACTAATAATACTAATAAAGAACCAAAAAGTTCTTCATTAAGTAAAGAAAGTTCAAATACTATATGTGCTATTTGTAATAAAACTATTGTAGAAAATGATTTTGTTACAGCTAATAAAGGGACAACTATTATTTGCAAAAAATGTTTACTAAGAATGTAGGTGATTATATGAATATAATTTGTATAGGCGATTCACTTACCTTTGGTTATGGTGTAGGACAAGAAAATTCTTGGGTCTCTCTTTTAAATGATGAAAAAAATAAATTCATAAATAAAGGAGTTAATGGTGATACTTCAACTGGTATTTTATCTAGAATATATTCAATATTAAAATCAAGTGATTCTAGTATTTGTTTAATTATGTGTGGTTCAAATGATATTATAATGAATAAATCAATTAGTTCAATTATTGATAATATACAGTTAATGACTGATGATTGTAATTCACTTAACATAAAACCAATAATTTTATCTCCACCTAAAATATACAATGACTTAGCTATTAAAAGGTGGGATTCTTCAATTGATTATGAAAAATGTAATTCTAATCTTGAAAAATATGCTAAAAAATTAGGTCTATTTTGCAAAAAAAACAATTTGTTATTTATAGATTTAAACTCTACTCTTCCTTTTAATTCTTTAAATTATACTGATGGATTACACTTAAGTTTAAAAGGAAATACACTAATCTCTAACTTAGTAAAAATTCATTTAAAAAATTATCTATAATTTTATATATTTTAAACTTTGAAAATTACACTTTTAAAATATTTTTTTCTAATTATAACTTTGTTTTAAATATAACATAAGACTAATATTCAGATTAAATTTTATTAAAATTCTGAATCTTAGTCTTATTAAAAATTAATTCCCAAGATAATCTTTAATGGAATCTCCAACTTTAAATCCTTCTTTTGTTGCCAAATCAGATAGTTCATAGGCATGCAAAACATTTCCACAAGCAAATATTCCACTTTCAGATGTTTCAAAGTTTTCATTTACTAAAATAGTTTCACTACTATTAGATATTCTTAGTCCAATCTTTTTCCCTAAAGCACTTTCTGGTATCCATGGAACTGATATTAAAAGTGAATCACATTTTATAAAACTTTCTTCTTCTCCACCTTTACTTATAATTACTCCCTCTACTCTTTCAGTACCTAAAACTTCGTTTACCGTATATCCAAGTTTAACAGGAATATCAAAGGTCTCAATTATATCTTCCACAATATATTGAGAAGAATTTAAATAATCCTTACTTTCAATTATAGCTTCTACTTTAGCTCCTTCTATAATAAGCCTTCTAGCAACAATCATATCACTATCATGTGAACCTATTATGACTATATTTTTTCCGGGAAGATAACCATAAAGATTTATAAATCTATGAGCAGTTCCTGAAGTATATATACCTGTAAATTTATTTAAAGGAACACTTACATTTCCCTTAAACTTTTCTCTACTTCCAGTAGCTAAAACTATTGCTCTAGTTTTAATTTTTCTCATACCTTCATTTGGATTAACATAACTTATTTCTTTATCTTTAGTTATTTCTAATACAGTAGTATTTAATTTAACATCTATATCTAACTTCTCAACTTTATTAACTAGGAACTCCACAAATTCACTACCAGTAACAGCTTCTCCTAAAGTTTCTTTTCCAAAACCACAATGTATGCATTGATTTAAAACTCCACCTAAAACATCTTCTCTTTCAAGAAGTAGAACTTTTCCTATTCCATTTTCTTTTGACTTTATAGCCGCTGCCATTCCACTTATTCCACCACCAACAACTACAACATCATAATCACATAAAATATTCTCCATACTCTAAAAATATTTTCTCCTCTCAAAAGTACTATAACTTTATTACCTTATTAGAAGTATTCATAGATTCAACTATAGTGTACATATTACTTATTTCTCCTATAGCTAAATAATCCTTTATTCCATAAAAATCTAAGCATGTTCCACAACTTGTTATATTAACTCCACGCTTTTCTAAAGTTTGTAATGATTCTAAAACTTCTGACTCCTTAACTGTAAGTTTAACTCCACCATTTAAGAATATAATTTCCTTAGGTAGAATGTCACTTTCTGATAAAGTGTATAAGTATCCTTTCATAAGTATAGTACCTAAATCATCATTACCTTCTCCTAATTTATCAGTACCTACTACTATTACAAAGTCATCTTCTCTCTTTTCCATTTTTTTATTACCATTTTTTTCTATTTTAATTATATAATTTCCCTCTTTTTCTGAAGCATCAAAATTGTATCCACATCCTTCTGCATACTTACATACATTATTTTTTGATACTTCATTATCAACTAATACTTCTACAATTCCTTCTTCTATTGAATCAAAATATTTTTTTGTATTTATAACTGGCATTGGACAAGCCATACCTAAACAATCTATTTTTTTCATGACCTCACCTCTTAAAATAATCTATATTATAAAGATATCACATTTTTATAAATTGAGAAAATCAAAGTATTCTAAAAAAAGTTCTTTTTTAATATTTTTTGTAATAATTCCTTCATATTATTAGCATATTATTTTATGATATAATATTAACAGCTTTGAATAATAAAAGAAGGGGTGTTTCAATGCAAGAAAAAGTTAAATTAAATAATAGGCTTTCTAAATTTAAAGAGTCTCTTAATAAAAATGCTTTAATAAGACTATGTTTTTACATATTTACTCTTATAGCAATAGTTTTAAAAGGAGCACTTTTTTTAGGTTTCTCTTTAAACCAAAACCTTTACTCACTTAATTTTAGTTTAGGATATAGACAAGCTTCTTATTTTATTAATTACTACATAGCATTTGCAGCAATATTTGTAAGTATATGTTTTTTATTTAAAAACAAAGGTAAATTTTTCTCATTAATAATTGTAGATTTATTTATAACCTTAATTACAGTAATGGACGTTTGGTATTTTAGAGGGTTCCAAACAGTTCCTTCAATAATGCTATTAAAGCAAACTGCTAACTTAGATAATCTTGGAGATAGTATTTTTTCAATGTCTAGTCCATATGATTTACTATTCTTCATAGACTTTATTATTTTAATAATAGCTTTTATAATTTTCAGAAAAAGTTTTAAAAACTGTAAGTCTAATTGGAAAGGTACTCTAGCGGTTTTACTTATATCAATTTGTTACATAGGATATGTTCCTTTTAACGTTAATGTATTAAAAAGAGAAAATGTTAGAAATTCATACTTATTTAGTAACTATGATCCAACTAATACAGTAGAATACTTCTCACCAATTGGTTATCATATTTTTGATATATATAATGTTTATAAAAATTCTAAACCATATAAAATGACAGCTGAAGATGAGACAAAAATAAAAGAATATTATGATTTTAAAAATGAAAATCTTCCTGATAATGAATTTAAGGGAATGTTCAAAGGAAAGAACTTATTAGTAATACAAGTTGAATCTCTTGAAGATTTTGTTATAAATCAAAAAGTAGATGGACAAGAAATAACTCCAAACATAAATAAGTTATTGAATAATTCAATTTACTTCCCTAATATCTTTGACCAAGTTAATGAAGGTACAAGCTCTGATTCCGATTTAATGGTTAATACTTCTATGTTACCATTAAGACAAGGAAGTACTTTCTTTAGAAACCCAGCTACAACTTATAACTCACTGCCTAATATTTTAGAAAAAGATGGCTATAGCACTATTGCTATCCATTCAGATAAGGGCTCTTTCTGGAACTATGCTCAAGGTTTAAATGGAATAGGTTTTGATAAGTTTGTAGATTATTATTCATTTGATCGTGATGAAAATATAGGACTTGGATTAAGTGACGGAAGCTACTTTAGACAAATTGAACCAATGATTAAAGAACTAAAACAACCATTTTATGCA
Organism: Clostridium sp.; assembly: GCF_029258205.1. GTDB lineage: Bacteria > Bacillota > Clostridia > Clostridiales > Clostridiaceae > Sarcina. The sequence continues at coordinate 5,243 of NZ_JARHZJ010000053.1, read as the reverse complement.
TTTACAGTTACTTTAACAAGCCACGGACCATTTGATTTACCAAAAGAATACCGTCAATTAAAGCTTAGTCCTGAACTTAATGATAATGTTTTAGGAGGATATTTCCAAAGTATTCATTATACAGATGCTAAAATAGGCATGTTTATAGAAGCATTGAAAAATGATGGTCTTTTAGATAACACTGTTATTGCAATAGAAGGTGACCACACTGGTCCTCATAAATACTATAACAGTAAGATAGAATCACTATCTAATCCTGAATCTTGGTGGTTAGACAATGGAAATCATACAGTTCCATTAATTATTTACAATCCAAGCATTAAGACACCTATAAAAGATGATGTTTATGGTGGACAAATAGATATAATGCCAACTCTTTTATATCTATTAGGTGTAGATAATAATGTATATCAAAATACAGCTTTAGGTAGAAATCTATTAAACACTAAGAGATCTTATGCTATTTTAACTGACAAAACAATTAAAGGTGAACTTACAGATAAAGAAAAAGAAATAGTAGGAAGCATATTAGATCTATCTGATAAGATGATTAGAGCGAATTATTTTAAAGATAAAATACCTAATGATACTTCTAATAATAATTAAAAAAAGAGAGCTGAATTTTATAATTCAGCTCCCTTTTTTATTTTCTAGAAACATTAAACTTAATAAATAAATCAGTATTAAAAATCAAATATTTGTGTATTTACACTTTAATAATAAATTATTATATTCTATTCGCTTATTTTGTTAGCTCCATATACATTTTCAACTGTTTCATCCCAATACTTAACATAATCTCCTACAGCCCATTCAGCCATAACAATCTTTTCATCATTATTTATATTTATTTCACCTAATCTTTCACCAATTCTTCCATCAATAATTTTATATATTGATAATTTATCTTTAGCTAATGTTATAGCTATTTTTCCATTTGGTGCTGTAACAACATCTCTAACATCTCTTCCAAGAGATAAAACCTGACTCCATGGAACTGCTAAAGTATCATAATTTATTAATATAGGAACTGGATTTATATTTATATCAAAAGTTTTAGGATAATCTAATGAATTCTTTTCATTTAATATTCCTTCTAAATGCCAATTACCATTCTTTCTTTGGAGAGTTATATTAGAATATTTATTTTTAGAATAATACTCTCTTCCGTCAATATCATACTTTTGAATAGCATTCTTTTCACTTTTGTTATAATTCTCCTCTTGTTCTTTTCCAAATAAATTAACTATATCCATACTCTTATTAGTGTCCATAGTATTAATAGGAATTATACTATATTCATTAAATGTGCCTCTAAAGTTGTCACTTCCAGAATAAGATTCTAACCCTATATAATCATTTCCTACAAAAGTTATTTCCTCATATATTCCTTCTGTATTTTTTTCTCCCTTTATTTCTGTCTTATCATTAGGATCCTTTTTTTTGCTTGTAACCTTAAGTTTATTTTCAATTTTACCATTATATAAATTTGAACTTAAACTTATATTAGAAAATCCATTTATTCTTGGTAATAAAAGAGAGTTTTTTAAAACCCTTATTGGTTGCAATTCATTATTAATCACAGAGATCCATAAAGTTTTATAAGAAGCTTCCTCCAAATTATTATCTTCTATATGTACAGGATCCTTAAGTCCAAGTAAAATTCCTACATCCTTTTGATAATACTCTGGACTTATGCTATTTTCACTTTTATCCTTACTATAAATATCTACGTTATCCGATTCATTAATAGATTCTTTTGAAACAACATCAGAAACTTTCTTTAGCTTAATAAGATTATCAGTTAATAATAAATATGCCTCATTATCATTAATTGAAATAATACTTAAATATGTTTTGTTACTATCATATATAGAATTTACATCTATATATTCGCTTTTTATTGTATCCTTTATTTCATTTTTTATTGATATATTATCTATTTCTTTAAAGAATACATCCCTCTCCATTCTCTTTAACTTAAACTTTGGATTAACTATACTAATACCATTTGCAACTATCTCATCCTTACTTATATTAATAATATCATCTTTTTCTAAGTGAAAAGCATCACTTACGCTACTTGAATTATTTTCATCACTATCATGTAACTTACTTACTACTTCCCATTTCCCTAATATCTTTATATTATCTGACTCTGGTGGAGTTATTTTAGATATATCAAAAGATTCTTTTTGAGAACATCCTATCATAAAAAAGCTAACAATAGTAAAGAATACTAAAAAAATTTTCTTCATAAAACACCTCTTTTGATTAATTTAAATCCTCCTCAACACTCCTAATTAATTTCTTAGGTAAATATATAACCACTTTCGTTCCTTTACCCAATTCACTATAAATTTCCAAACGACCTTCATGTAAAGCTATAATTTCATCACATATAGATAACCCTATTCCATTTTGCGAATTTGAATTTTTACCCTTATAAAATTTCTCTTTTACTCTAGGCAACTCTTCTTTACTTATTCCACATCCAGTATCAATTATATTTATATATATTCCATCATCAGAATATACAAACTCTATTGTTATCTTTTCATTTTCATTGGTGAATTTAAATGCATTATCTAGTATATTTATAAATACTTGCTTTAACCTGTCTTTATCTCCTACAATTATAAAATCCTCTGTAACCCCATCTAATACAAGTTCTTTATGCTCTCTTTCTGCTCTAGGATTCATATATAATCTTAAATACTCTACAAATTCTTTTAGGTTTATTTCTTCATATTTTAATTTTATTTTTCCACTGACAAACTTTGAAAAGTCTAATAACTCCTCTACCATATTACTTAATCTATCAGCCTCTTTTTCAATTATATCCAATCCCATCTTTAAGGTTTCTCTATCTGTAAAATCATTATTTAAAGTTATTGCCCAACCTTTTATTGATGTTAATGGTGTTCTAAGTTCATGAGAAACTGAAGAAATAAATTCATTTTTTAATATTTCCCTATTTTCAATTTCTTCTGCCATTATATTAAGACTATCAGCTAACTTTTCAATTTCATCATTAGTAACAATTTTATTTCTTACTTTTAAATTTCCTTTGGCCATTTGTCCAGAAATTTTTATCAATTCTGTGATTGGATTTACTATACTATTAGCTAAAAAGTAACTTAATATTATACCTATAGCTAAAACTGTTAAACCTATTACCAAAAATACCAAAAAGAAATTTAATATAAAATTATCCACATTTCTAAGTGAACTTATATATCTAATAACTCCTACAATTTCATTTGAAGAATTTCTAAGTGGTGCTGAAATTGACATTACTTTACCAGTATAATCAGGCAACGTTCCAATCCATTTTGCAGTCTCTCCTTCTAATGCTTTTTTTACGTCTATAGGAGTATTGTACTCTTTAGGCTCCAAACCTATAGAATCCATTATCAACTGACCTTTTAAGTTATAAATTTGAACCTGAGCATCTGTTTGCTTCCAAAATATATCTACATCTTCATAAACATTTTCTTCTAGACTGACATTTGATAAATATCTTTTATAAAAATCTACAGATATATTAATTTGACTTAATAATATTTCCTCTGTATTTTGATAATAATATCTAGAAATAAAAATCAAAAACATGGCTGAAACTATAATAATAGTTGATAACAAAAGAACTAAAAAGTTTTTCATTAGCCTAGTCTTTATACTCTTCATAAAATATACTCCTATCTTTCACCTATATATACTTTAAACTCTTAAAATATAAGCTCATAAATATTCACTATATACTTTGTATTTCCTTATAAAATTACTATGAATACTGTAATATATAGCTTTATCTTTTCCATCTAAATCCTATTTTAATAATACCTCTTTAGAATTTTTTTATAGAAATATCTTTATCTCTTCCACCTATATCCTGTTCCCCATACAGTTTCTATATATTTAGGTTTTGAAGAATTATCTTCTATTTTAGATCTTAATCTTCTTATATTAACATCAACTATCTTTGGATCTCCAAAAAAATCTATTCCCCATACTAAATTCAATAATTCATCTCTAGTAAATGCTTTTCCAGGATTCTGCATAAATATTTTCATTAATAAAAATTCTTTTGGTGTTACATCTATTTCTATATTTTCTTTATATAAGCTTTGAGAATATAAATCTAATTTAAAGTTATCCACTTCTATACAATCATTATTATTTTCTTCACTTATTCCTTCTAACCTTCTTATTAATGCTTTTACTCTTAAAGTTATTTCTAATGGATTAAATGGTTTTAAAACATAATCATCTGCGCCAAACTGAAGCCCCATTATTTTATCCATATCTTCACCTTTAGCAGTCAACATTATTATTCCCATTCTAGGAAAGATTTCTCTTAACTTTTGACATACTTCAAATCCATTAATACCAGGTAGCATAACATCAAGTATTGCTATATCAGGTTTTTCTATTAAAGCTCTTCTTATTCCTTCCTCTCCACTTTCACATTCCATAACTTGAAAGTTTTCTCTTTGAAAATTTATTCTTAAAAAGCCTCTTATGCTTTCTTCATCTTCTACTAATAAAATCTTCATCTATATCCTTCAACTCCTTGCATGTACTTTAAAAATTTAAATATATTAAAATTTTTACTTATATTAATTATGTAATAATATTGTTCTATTCCTTTTTAATTATACCAATATGGTTAAAGTTTTTTATTAATAAAAAACCATATTATTTTATCTTTTCTTAATTATATACAATATTATACTTTCTTTAATTACAAATAGCTTACACTAAAAATACTATATTAAACAAGACTTTATCTAAATACAAAAAAAAAGTTATAAATTAATAAAATTATCAATTCATAACTTAAACAATCTATTTTAAATTAAATTTTCACACAAAAAAATGGCTCCTCGGAGAGGACTCGAACCTCCAACCTATCGGTTAACAGCCGAGTGCTCCACCATTGAGCTACCGAGGAACATTTTATTGAAAGATTTTGTTCTTTCAAAATTGCACATAATTAATACTACATTTGGTCAAGCCCTCGATCTATTAGTATCGGTCAGCTGAACATGTTACCATGCTTACACCCCCGACCTATCAACCTTGTGTTCTTCAAGGGATCTTACTAGCTTATGCTATGGGAAATCTAATCTTGAGGTTGGCTTCACGCTTAGATGCTTTCAGCGTTTATCCATTCCCGACTTAGCTACCCAGCTGTGCTCCTGGCGGAACAACTGGTACACCAGAGGTCAGTCCATCCC
>NZ_JARHZJ010000047.1 GCF_029258205.1 Clostridium sp. | reverse complement strand
CAAAGATTAGAAAGATTAAATGATATTAGAGAAACTATAGTCACTCCTTTAGAGGAGTTTAATAAACAGTGTAAAGGAAAGAAAACTTTAAAGGAATTTGCCATAATTTTATATGAATTTTTAGACTCTAAATTAGATGTTATGAATACAATAGATAAGTATGTTGAGTACTTCGAGGGAAAAGATATGGCTATTGAGGCAAAGGAGTATTCTGAGGTAAGAGATATTTTCATAGATGTTTTAGAACAGGCAGTTGATGTTCTAGGAAATGAAGTTATGGACTTAAATGAATTCATGAAGGTATTAAATATTGGATTATCTCAATATGAAATGGGATTAATTCCTGTAGCTTTAGATCAAGTAAATATAGGAGATATAACTAGAATAAAAAGTAGAGGAGCAAAGGCTTTATACATTATAGGAGTAAATGATGGGGTACTCCCTTCAGCTAGTAAAGAAGAAGGAATATTATCAGATAATGATAGAGAAATTTTACTTGAAAAAGGAATTTTATTAGCTTCAGATACTAGAACTAAAATGTTTGAAGAGCAGTTTTTAGTTTATACAGCCTTTACCATAGCTGAGGAATATTTAGTTGTTACTTACCCATTAGCAGATTTTGAAGGAAAATCTCAAAGATCATCTATTATAGTTCATAGACTTAAAAAGATACTTCCAAATGTAAAGGAAGAAAGTGAAGGCTTTAAGTTAATAAATGATAAATATGAGAAGATTTCTGCTAAGATTCCTACCTTAAATGATCTTATGATAGCAATTAGAAAAAATTATGATGGTGCTAATATAGAGGAGTATTGGAAATATGTTTATGATTGGTATTTAAGAGAACCTAAATGGAAAGAAAGAATAGAGTATGTAAAGAAGGGGCTTGAATACACTAATTTAGAAAATAATATTTCAAAGGAAAAGGCCAAAAAGCTTTATGAAGATAGTAAAAATAAAATTTCATTAAGTGTTTCAAGATTAGAGAGATATGCAAATTGTCCATTTGCTTACTATATACAATATGGATTAAAAGCTAAAGACAGAAAAATATATGAGTTTACAGCACCTGATTTAGGTAGCTTTATGCATGAAATATTAGATGAGTTTACTAATGAAATTAAGGAACAAAATTTAAAATGGAGTGATTTAAGCAAGGAAAATTGCAAAAATATAATAAATTCTTTAGTTGATAATCAAGTTAAAAATAATAAATCATCTATATTAAATAGCTCAAAGAGATATTCTTACTTTACAGATAGATTTAAAAGAATTCTTACAAAATCAGTTATGGTAATTAGTGAACAAATGAAAAGAAGTGATTTTGAAATTTATAAAAATGAATTAGCCTTTGGATTTTCTAAAGATGTTAACTCAATAAAACTAGATCTTCCTTCAGGGGAAAGTTTTTATTTAAATGGAAGAATAGATAGAGTTGATAAATTAAACTTAGATGGTGAAACCTATTTAAGAATTATAGATTATAAAACAGGTTCTAAAAAGTTTGACTTAAATAAATTTTATAATGGACTTCAAATGCAACTTTTAGTTTATTTAGATGCTCTTATAAAAAATTCAGAAAATATAGTTGAAAGTCAAGCTATGCCAGGAGCAATACTTTATTTTAGAATAGATGACCCTATATTAAAATCTAAGGGAGATTTAACAGAAGAAGAAATAAAAGAAGAGATTTTAAAAGAGTTAAAATTAGAAGGTCTTCTACTTGATGATGTAAAAGTTATTAAGGCAATGGATAATACTTTAGAACCAGGAACACATTCTCTTATAATACCTGCAAACATGAAAAAGGCAGGGGATTTAGGAAAAAATAAAGCTTTAATAACCATTGAGCAGTTTGAATTATTAAGAAAGTATGTAAATGAAAAAATGGTTGAGATATGCCAAAACATGATAGAAGGTAAAATTGATATAGAACCATGTAAAGAAAATAAAAATATAGTATGTGATTATTGTAACTATTCGCATATATGCCAGTTTGATTCTAGTTTAGAAGACAATAGATATAAAGTTATTCCTAAGAAAAAAGAAGAAGACATATGGAAGAGTATAAATGAAAAAGTAGGTGGTGAAGTAAATGGGGACTAAATGGACTGAGGAACAAGAATTAGCTATAAATACTAGAAAATGTAACCTTTTAGTGGCAGCAGCGGCTGGATCAGGAAAAACTGCTGTATTAGTTGAAAGAATTATAAAAATGATAACAGAGGGTAAAAATCCTGTTGATATAGATAAATTACTAGTTGTTACATTTACTAATGCTGCTGCTTCTGAAATGAGAGAGAGAATAGGAGATGCAATCTCTAAAGCTTTAGAGAAAGATCCTAGTTCTGAAGTGCTTCAAAGACAATTAGCTCTTTTAAATAGAGCTAGTATAACTACTATGCATTCTTTTTGTTTAGAAGTTATAAAAAATAATTTCCACTTAATAGACTTAGATCCTGGTTTTAGAATAGGAGATCAAACGGAATGTGAACTTATAAAGCAAGATATTTTAGCAGATCTTTTTGAGGATATGTATGCTAAAGATGACGAATGTTTTAAAGATTTAGTTGAAGCTTATGGTGGAAGTAAAAGTGATGATAATTTAAATAGAATAATATTAAAATTCTATAATTTTATAATGAGTGGTCCTTGGCCAGAAGCTTGGCTAAATGATAAGGTAGAGGAATTTAATATAAATTCTATAGAGGAACTTGAAGGCAAAAAGTGGATAGGTGTCTTAAAGGAAAGTATAATTTTAGATTTAAATAATGCTCATTCAATGCTTGCTCAAGCTAGAGATATAGCTGAAATGGGGGGAGGACTTGAGCCTTATTTAGTTAATATATATCCTGAAATAATTCAGGTTGAAGAGCTTAAAATTGCTTTAGGTGAAGGTATAGTTACATTTTATAATAAGCTTATGGGAGCAAGTTTTGGAAGATTAAAATCGGTTAGAAAAACTAGTGTTGATGATGAAAGTGCATTAGAAAAAACTAAAAGTCTTAGAGATGAGAGTAAAAAAATAATAGAGAATTTAAGGGATAATGTTTTTGAGACTTCTTTAGAAGAAGCTATTTTAGGCATGAAAAAGATGTATCCTTTAATGAAATGTTTAAGCCGTTTAGTGATTGAATTTTCTGATAGGTATAGGGATAAAAAAAGAGAAAAAGATATTTTAGATTTTAATGACTTGGAACATCTTTGCTTAGAAATATTAATAGATAAAGATGAAGAAGGAAACATAAAACCTTCACAGGTTGCTTTAGAATTTAAGGATAAATTTGAAGAAGTTTTAGTTGATGAATATCAGGATAGTAATACAATTCAAGAAACTATTGTAGGAATGGTGTCAAGAAGAGATGGAGAAAATCATAATGTCTTTATGGTTGGAGATGTTAAACAAAGTATATATAAGTTTAGACAGGCAAATCCAGAACTGTTCTTAGAGAAATACATTAATTATAGTGAATTTGAAAATTCAAATAGAAAAATAATGCTCTATAAAAACTTTAGAAGTAGGGATGAAATAATAAATGGAGTAAACTATATCTTTAAAACATTAATGAGTAATACTGTTGGAGAGCTTGAATATGATGAAAAAGAGGCTTTAAACTTAGGGGCTACTTATTATGAGTTGAAGGAAGAAAATGTAGAAAAAGAGTATATAGATGAAATAGAAAATCTAAAAGTTGCTGGTGACATAGAGATAAATATATTAAATAAAGCAGGTAATAAGGATTATAGCAATAATGATGAACTAGGAGAAGAGGAAGAAGATTTAGATAGTATACAATTAGAAGCTAGAATAATTGGTAAAAAAATTAATGAGCTAATGAATCCTGAAGATGGAAGTCACTATATGGTTTTTGATAAGGATTTAGGTAAATATAGAAAGATTAAATATAAGGATATTGTTATTTTACTTAGAGCAACTAAGAATTGGTCAGAAACCTTTGTTGATGAACTTGGAACTTATGGAATACCTGTTTATGCTGATACAGGGACAGGATATTTTCAAACTATTGAAATTAGAACTATATTATCCTTATTACACATAATAGATAATCCAATGCAGGATATTTATATATTATCTGCATTACGTTCGCCAATATTTTCATTTACATCTGAAGAATTTGCAGATTTAAGATTATTAAACAGAGATAAATACTTCTTTGAAATAATTAAGGAAGTTGTGTGTGGAACTTATGATGAAATTATATCTAATGATTTAAAAGATAAGTGTAAGTACTTTTTAGGCTATTTAAATAAGTGGAGAGAAAAAGCTGCCTATATGCCAATAGATGAATTTATTTGGTTTTTATATTCTGATACATCATATTATGGATATGTTGGAACAATGCCAAATGGAGTTCAAAGACAAGCAAATTTAAGAATATTATTTCAAAGGGCAAAGCAATATGAATCAACTAGTTTTAAAGGGTTATTTAATTTTATAAACTTCATAAATAAGCTTAAAAAGTCTTCTGGTGATATGGGAAGTGCAAAGATTCTTGGAGAAAATGAGAATGTTGTAAGAATAATGAGTATTCATAAGAGTAAGGGGCTAGAATTTCCAGTTGTCATATTAGGTGGAACAGGAAAGCAATTTAATAAGATGGACTTAAGAGAAGATATACTTCTTCACGAAACTTTAGGTATAGGAACAAATTGCATAGATGTTAAGAAGAGAATAAAGTATGACACTCTTCAAAAGCATGCTATAAAGAAAAAATGTGAATTAGAAGTTCTATCAGAAGAAATGAGAATATTATATGTTGCCTTCACAAGAGCTAAGGAAAAATTAATTATAACTGGTGCTGTATCAGATTTAGAAAAGTCTTGTGAAAATTGGTGTAAGGCTTCGGCTTCTTCAGAGGATAATAGAATAAATCCTGTAAATGTTTTGAAAGGGAAGAGTTATTTAGATTGGATTTGTATGGCTTTAACAAAACACAAAGATGGAGATGCTATAAGAAGTATTGGTAATGGTGATATAACTTTAAATTTAGATGATAAATCTAATTGGAGTTTTAAAAGCTTAGAGAGAAGTGAGCTTTTAGAAATAAATAATAATAAAAAAGAAAAAAATAATATTGATATTTTTGAGAGTAATAATTGGATTGAGTCTAAAAAAGATATAAAAGAAGTTATAGAAATAAGAAATAGATTAGGTTTTAAATATAAATATATAGAGTCTTGTAATACTCCTTCAAATATTTCTGTAACTGAATTAAAGAGGGACAATCAAGAAGAAGAGTTTATAAAAGAAAGTTATAATATTATTGATAGTGAAGTTAATGAAGAAAATAAAAAAGAAAAAATAAAAAGAAAACCAAGATTTATTGAGGAAAGACAGGAAGAGTTTTCAGCAGCTAAGAAGGGAACTATAACTCATTTTGTAATGCAACATATTGATTTAGATAAGGTAACTTATATAGATGAAATAAAAGAGGAAGTTTTGCAAATGGTTAAGAAAGAACTTTTAACAGAAGAAGAAGGAAAAGTGGTAAATGTATTTAAAATACAAAAATTCTTTAAAAGTGATTTAGGACAAAGAATGTTAAACTCATATAAATCTGGTAAAAAGGTATATAGAGAATTACCATTTATAACTTATGTTCCAAGCAGTATTATAGAAAAAAATCTTGATCCTAAAATATATGGAGAGGAAAAAATTAGATTACAAGGTATTATAGACGCCTTCTTTGAGGAAGATGATGGATATGTTCTTTTAGATTATAAAACTGATTATGTCAAAGATGGAGAGGAAGAAGACTTCATAAATAAATATAAAGTTCAAATTAACTTATATAAAGAAACATTGAATAAAATTTTAGGGGAAGAAGTTAAGGAAGCGTATCTGTATTCCTTCTATCTTGAAAAAGAATTAAAAATAAGCAAGGAATAATTTCCTTGCTTATTTTCTATGTTTAGAGTAGCTAAGTTTAATTATATGAATAAAATTGCTTACTAAGATTTAGTAAGTCTTCTTTAGTATTTAGCTCTGGTGTTTGCATTACATTTTCAAGAAGAAAATTTAATATAACACCTATATTTTTTCCAGGTTTATAATTAAGTTCATTAATTAAATCATTTCCTGTTATGGCTAAATCTTTAATAAATATAGGTTCTTTTGAAACTAATATATCAGAAACCCTATTTTTTAATATATCTATATACTCAGTATCATATTCATCCATGTAAGATAAATATGATTTTTGTAAATTTAACAAATCAAATATATTTTCAGTTCCAACTGAGTTTATAAGTAGTTTTAGTTTTTTTCTTGTCATATTATATGAAATATTATTTAAATTTTTTACTAAGTTACAAGTATCATTGATTGTATTATTATCATATTTAAGTTTCTTTAATATGGTTCTACACTTTTCAACTGCATTTTGAGAATTATAAACTTTATAGAATAATCCTGCTAATCTTACATGAAGTTTTTTAGGAAGAGAATTTATTAATCTATAAGTATCATGAATATCATCATATACATCATAGCAATTTATTAGTTTTAAATTATTAAATTCCTTAATTAAAAAATCAGAAAATCCAAGTTTTCTAAGAAGCATAAGACCTTTATCAGGATCATTGCTTAAAATGATTTTAGTAAATTCACTTTGAATTCTTTCCATGCTTATATTTTTTATTAATTTAAAATTCTTTTTTATAGATTCAGCAGTTAATTTTTCTATTTTAAAGTTTAATTGACAGCTAAATCTAATTGCTCTAAGCATTCTTAAGGCGTCTTCAGAAAAACGTTTATCAGGATTTCCAACGCATCTTATTAATTTGTTTTTAAGATCATCTTTTCCATTAAAATAATCCTTAAATCCTAAATAAGGGCTATATGCCATTGCGTTTATAGTAAAATCTCTTCTTGACAAATCTTCTTCTATGTTAGAAACGAACTTTACGTTTTTGGGCTTTCTATTATTTAAATATTCTCCATCTACTCTATAAGTAGTTACTTCATAAGGATTTTTGTCAATTAAAACTGTTACTGTTCCATGCTTAATACCAGTTGGAATAGTTTTATCAAAAAGATCTTCTATTTTTTCAGGGAATGCATTGGTTGTAATATCATAATCTTGAGGTTTTTTATTTAATAAATAATCTCTTACACAACCACCAACTATAAAGGCTTCAAAACCATTAGAGTTAAATTTCTCTAAAATATATTGGACATTGTTAGGTAATTTCATTAATCTTTCACCTCCTATTAGTTATTTTATCAATTAATATAAATTTTAGCTATAAATAGAGTAGTTATTTGTTTACAAAAAATAATAATATGCAATAATTAAAATAGAGATTAAAGTGAAAGAAAGGATAGACTTATGGAAATACCGATAAAAAAAATAGGTGAATTCGTTAAAGGAGAAAGAGTCGAAGGTTTTTTTCTTTTAAAATCAGTTACTTTAAAAACTACTAATTCTGGTGGAAAAAAATATTTAGATTTAGTTTTAAGTGATAAAACTGGTGATATATTAGGCAAGGTATGGGAGATTAAACCTGAGCATGAAGAGTTAAAAGCTAATACAGTATTTAAGATTAGAGGTACGGTAAATAGTTGGCAAGGAACTTTACAGTTAAAGGTAGAACATTCTAGTAAAGTTACTGAAGAAGATGATATAAACTTAGATGATTTTGTTCAAAGTGCGCCATATACTAGTGATGAAATGTTTAAGAATATAAAAGATACTGTTAATAATATTAAGGATGTGGATATAAAAAATATTCTAAATAGAGTTTTAGAAATTAATAAGGATAAACTTATGTACTATCCAGCAGCTAAATCAAATCATCATTCTATAAAGGGAGGCCTTTTATATCATATAACAACTATGTTAAAGTTAGCTGAAAATATTTGTCCAATATATGATTTCTTAAACAAAGATTTGGTTTATTCAGGAGTAATACTTCATGATATAGCTAAAATCAAAGAGATGTCTTCTAATGAAATGGGTATAGTAGATGAATATACTTTAGAGGGAACTTTGCTTGGACATATTACTCAAGGAATAAAGGAAATTGAAGTAATAGGAAAAGAAGTTAATGCAGATAGTAAAATTATAATGTTGCTTCAACATATGGTCTTATCACATCACTATGAACCTGAATATGGAAGTCCTGTTAAACCTCTTATACCAGAAGCTGAAATGTTACATTATTTAGATGTAATGGATGCTAGAATGTACGATATGAAAAAAGCAATTAAGGAAACTAAGGAAAATGAATTTTCAGAAAGAATTTGGTCTTTAGATAGTAGAAGAATATACAATCATGGAATGTATGAAAAAAATAATTAAAAACAGCTCAAAGTGAGCTGTTTTTTTATTTTAGTATATTATTATCTTTGAGCCATTTTTTACATTGTCATATAACCATTTAGAATCTTCAACGGCTAATCTTATGCAACCATGAGAAGCTGGTACACCTAGTGTTGGATCAGATATGGTAGTCTTATCAGAATCAAATGGGATTGAGTGGAATAAATAGTTTCCCATAAATTGAACATAGTATTTACCTCCCTGTGCATATTTAGGTGAAAAAAACCAAGGAGCTCTATTTTGTACAGTAAATACTCCTACAGGAGTTTCTTTTCCTTCAATACCTGTTGAACATGTAAAGGTCTTAGCTAAAGTCCAATTATTTTTTGAACCTTCATAGACATAAGTTTTTTGTTCAGCTATATTTACAAAAACTAAATAATTAGTATTACTAGTTATATCAAATTGATTTATTGTATCTTTATTTAATTTTTTATAGTATTCCATAACAGGAGCTGTTCTAGCTGTGCCTTTATCTATATTCTCTTGACTATAATTTTCAAGATATTCTAATCTAAGCTTCTCTAATTCATTTCTTTTTTCTTGTAACTTTGAATCTTCAGGGAGAGAATTGATTTGAGAATCTAAATATTTTATTCCATTTGAATATTTTTTATTGGAGATATATTCATCTACAGTTTTTAAAATAGGTTCTCTTATTTTATTTAAGCAAGTTTCTTCGTATTCTAGTGCTTGATCTTTATAATCTGAAAGATTATGTACACTTTTAAAATAATTTAAAGCTTCTAAATAATTTGATTCATCTAGTTTGGAAACTCCAACATCAAAAGATTCTTTTGAATCTTTTACTAGAGGAATTTTATTTTTTAAATTTAAAATTTCATCATTAGATACATTTAAAGATAATAGTCCATTTAATCCTTCTACAGTTTCTTCTTCAGATACATTTCCATAATAATAATTATTTTCTATTTCTGATAGTTTTTCTGTAATTATACTTTCTGATGATTTAAGAAAAGTTTTTCTAAATATAATATTATTTGTCCCCTTATTAAAATAATCAGAGGCGTCTTTATAATTATTTAATGATAAATACTCTTTAAATTTATTTAAGTTATTTGAGTATGAAAATATGAAGTATGAAACAATTATAATTAATAATATTGATATTGCTGAAGAGATTGAAATTAAAAGTTTTTTATTTTTCATCTTTTACCTCTATTTAAATTTATTATTTTACTTTAATTATGGACAATAATACTAATATTAATCATTATAGGATATTTTTGTTTATTAATAAATGACAACTATTGTATTTTTTTTATGAAACGGTCATAATATTAGTATAAAGAAATGGTTTTAACAAAATATTAACAGTTTTTATATAAGGTGGTGTTGAGAATGAAGAAGGTTCATGAAAGATTTTTAGAATATGTAAAAGTAGATACTAAATCAGATGAGACAACAAG
Source organism: Clostridium sp. (assembly GCF_029258205.1). Classification (GTDB taxonomy): domain Bacteria; phylum Bacillota; class Clostridia; order Clostridiales; family Clostridiaceae; genus Sarcina. Next base: position 7,758 of record NZ_JARHZJ010000047.1, on the reverse strand, counting down.
GACTACTCCTAGTACAAAGGGGCAATTAGAGTTAGGAAAAATACTTGCAGAAGAATTAAAGGAAATTGGAGTAGATGAAGTAAGAATAAGTGAAGAAGGATATGTATATGCTTATTTAAAGAGCAATTGTGATAAGAATATTCCGAAAATAGGATTTATTTCACATATGGATACTGCACCAGATATGAGTGGAAAAAATGTTAATCCTAAAATTGTTGAAAATTATGATGGTAAGGATATTTATCTTGGAAATGGATATACATTATCACCAAGCTTTTCACCAGAACTTCCAATGTATAAAGGTCAAACTTTAATAACTACTGATGGAACTACTCTTTTAGGTGCTGATGATAAAGCAGGAGTAGCAGAAATAGTAACAGCTATTGAATATTTAATAAATCATCCAGAAATAAAACATGGTGATATTAAAATAGGATTTACTCCAGATGAAGAAATTGGAGAAGGAGCAGATCATTTTGATGTTAAAGGCTTTGGAGCAGATTTTGCTTACACATTAGATGGCGGAAGAATAGGTGAATTAGAATATGAAAACTTTAATGCTGCAAGTGCTAAGATTGAAATAATAGGTAAAAATGTTCACCCAGGAAGTGCTAAAGGAAAAATGATTAACTCTATTTTAGTTGCTCATGAATTTATTTCTATGCTTCCTTTAGATGAAGTTCCAGAAAAAACAGAAGGATATGAAGGTTTCTCATTCCTATTAGATATAGAAGGGGAAGTAGAAAAAACTTCATTATCATTTATAATAAGAGATTTTGATAAAGAAGGCTTTAAAAATAGAAAAGAAAGATTTAATGAAATAGCTAATGAATTAAATAAAAAGTATGGAGAAGGTACTGTTACAGTAAATTTAAAAGATCAATATATGAATATGAAAGAAATGATAGAACCTAGAATGCATATTGTTGAAACTGCTGAAAAGGCAATGAAACAATGTGGAATTGAGCCAATCAAAAATCCTATAAGAGGAGGAACTGATGGAGCAAGATTATCATTTATGGGATTACCAACTCCAAATCTATTCACTGGTGGAGAAAATTTCCATGGAAGATATGAATATATATCAATAAATTCAATGGAAAAGGCTGTTGAAGTAATACTAAATATAATAAAAATTTATGCAGAAAAATAACATTAAATAAAATAACCCTATAAATATATTTTGATTAACTATCTAAATATATTTATAGGGTTTAATTTTTTATTAATTTATAATAATTAACTTACTTTATTAAGGTTCTTTTGTATCTCCCAAAAAGAATAAAGCAAGTGTTCCTATACCTGTATGAGAACCTATAACTATTCCTATATAATCTATAACTATATTTTTTACATTATATTTTTCTTTAATCATTTCTGCTAAAGTCTCTGCATCTTCAACACAATCACTATGAGCAATAAAAATTGTTTGCTCTTCGGGATTTACAATATGTTTTTCAAGCTCTTGGAATAATATTTTTAAAGATTTTTTTCTTCCTTTAGCCTTAGCAAAATTATGAAGTTCTCCTGCATCATTTACATATAGCATTGGCTTTATACTTAATAAGCTACCAATAGCTGCTGCTGTAGATGAAATTCTTCCACCTCTTTTTAAATGATCTAAGCTATCTACTGTAAAGTAATGGCATAATTTATTTTTGTTTTCTTCTACCCAAGAGTAGATTTCATCTATAGACTTTCCATCCTTTTTCATTTGAGCAGCATAATAAACTATTAATCCTTGACCTAAGCAAGCGGCTTTAGTATCAACTATTTTTATATCAGCATCAGGATATTTTTCTAATAATTCCTCTCTAGCAATAAGTGAACTATTATATGTTCCACTTAGAGCTGATGAAAATGCTAAATATAAAATAGATACTCCTTCCTTAACATATTCTTCAAAGGCTTCAACAAATCTAAATGAGTTTATTTGACTTGTTGATGGCATTATACCTTCTCTTAATTTATTATAGAAAGCTTTTGGAGTTAATTCACTATTAATATTGTCAATGTATTCTGTATTATTAATATTACATATAAGTCCTAAATAATTAATATCTAAATCTTTTACCATACCTTTTGGCAAATCAGCTGCCGAATCAGTAAATATAACAAATTTTTTCAAAATAAATTTTCCTCCTTTTCTTAATAGAGTTATTCTAAATAAGTATAATATTTAATGTAAAAAATATCTAGAGTATATAATATAAGAAAGAGCCATAAATAGTATATTTAATAATAATTTAAGTTTTGGAAAGAATATGTAATATCTTGATTTATTAATGAATATATGATATTATAAGTCTGTTAATATGCGGTGGTAGCTCAGCTGGATAGAGTAGTCGGCTACGAACCGATTGGTCGGGGGTTCGAATCCTCTTCGCCGCACCAATTTCAAGGGTTACAAGGTTTTTGTAGCCCTTATTTTTTTAGAAATTGTGCAATAGGTGTGCAATAGAAATTAAAAATATAATTTTCATCATAAATTAAATAAGAAATTAAGCTTATCTATAGCATTATCTTTTGTATCTTTCATAGCATGAGTATATATATATTTAGAGTAGTTGATATATTACTATGACCTAAAAGGGATTGAACTGTTTTAGGAGGTATTCCATTTTCAAATAATCTAGTAGCAAAGGTATGCCTTAAGTCATGGAATCTAAAATCATTTAAGTTACATTTCTTCAATACTCTTTTAAAAGTTTTTCTTGCATTACTTTCACTTAAATAGTTTCCTTGTGGTGTTGAGAATACTAAATTATTATCAAAATAAATATCAATATTAGAATCTCAAGGTAAGGATAAATACGGTGAAACATATAAGTTTTATTTATGTGAGAGATATATGGATAAAGAAACTGGTAAGGTAAAAATTAGTGATAAATATATAATAACACTACAGTATATTGATTTTACTGAAATAAAGGTTAGTATCATATCAAAACATATAAAGAGAGTTTTAGCTGAAAGAGAAATAGTTAGTGAGTTAGAAGAGGATTTAATATATGACAAGTATTTAGATATTAGAGAGGAAATTTTAGAGCGTGAGAGGGTTAAGAAGGAAGAGGATAGTAAAAGACAACAGGAAGAATACAATCAATATAAAGAGTATTATAAATCATATTCTAGTGGTTTTAGTAGTGATACAAGTTCTATAAATTTTAATGACACTACAAAAGAAGTAGCAAAAGAATTTATAAAGTTAGGGTATAGAGCTATGGCAAAGAAATATCACCCCGATATAACTAAGGATAATGGAGAGAAGATGAAGTCTATTAATGAGATAAAGGATAAGCTAGAGAGTATATTTTAATAAAGTATTGAGTATATAATGTTTTTAGTTTTAAATTTATATACTGTAATTTTTGTTTATTGGTAATGAAAGTATTCTAGTATTAGCTATTTTATATTTAAATTGTATTAGAATATACATTGTCAAACATCTTAAAAGAGTAAGTATGTATTTAATAGATATGTATTTACTCTTTTTTTATTTAGTAATTAATTTAACATATTGAGGTAATGTTAAGTTTAAGTTTTTAATATACTTTAATTTAGCATTAATACAATAGTTTGATATGTTTTTGGAAAGTTAACAGTTTGTGTATTATGTTAAGTATTAGTCTTAGAATAAAGGGGAATAGAAAGGCTAATAAAAAGCCTATAAACTATATAAAAATAGGTCTTAAATTTAGATTATTTATAGAGTAAATAGAGTAGAAAGATTAAAGAATAGACCTAGAATATTAGTGATATAGAGAATTTAAAATTAATATTAAAGTAAGGCATGAAGAGGGTTAAGGGTAGGGACGTATTAAAAAGTTTTTGGTGATAAGAAAAAGGTCACAGTATCTATGTCAAAAAAATTTTTTTCGGTTTATGAAGTAAGAGGGGATATATTTTGATTTGTTTAATTTTGTAAATGTTTTATAGGTTTATAGTAATTAGTGGTAAATATTGATATCATTAAAACTATAAAATTTTATATAAATCATATAATTTAGAGGTGAAATATGATAAGGGATTTAAGGGGATTTTTTACTAAAAATGTTACTATAGATAATAAGCCTTTTGGAGAAGAAGAAATACTATTATGGAGTATAGATGATTTTGTAAAAGAGATAATAAACAAACCTAATACATTATTTAAATACTTTCCAAACATAGAAATAGAAACTGAAAAAGAAAAAATTAATTATTCAAAAATAGCTATTAGAGATAATACAGTTTATTTAAATGAACCAAATAATTTTAATGATCCTTATGATTGTAATTTAGTTGATAAAACAAATTTTAAAAGGCATAGAGTAGGATTTTATTTAAAATGTTTAAAGTTGAAGTTGGATATAGAGCAATTTAATATAAATGACTTGATAGATACACTAAGCAATGCAATTTATGAAAAAAGTAAAAGTGAAAATAAGATATTTGAATTTGAAGATAAGTCGAATGAATATATATACCTTCAATTAAAAATATTTGAAACTAAATTAAATTGTTATTTGAATGAATATAAAGATTGGAGAAAAGCGATAAATAGAATTTTAGATGAGGAATATCAGAAATTTTTGATTTGTTCTTTTACAAAAAGTAATAATAATTTATTGATGTGGGCACATTATGCTAATAATCATAAAGGATTTTGTGTTGAGTATGATCTATCATATAAAAAAGAATTTGAAAGTATTGAAAAGTTAATATTTCCAGTTATTTATTCTATAAATAGAAAAGATATATTTAAAAACGTGATTTCATATTATGAAAACTTGAAACCAGAAGGTATTTGGACAGTATATAGAGATGGTATATTAAGAAAGAGTTATCATTGGATGTATGAAAATGAATGGAGATTAATTATAAATGGAGAATATGGTAAGAGTATAAAATTTTATCCTATTAAATCAATATATTTTGGATGCAAAATGAATGATTTTGATAAAAAGGATATTTATGAAAATTTGAAAGGTAGAAATATAGAATTTTATCAAGCTATGATAGAAAATGATAAGTATGATATTAAATTTGAAAAATTTAAGGTATAAGAAAAATAATAAAATTTATTTATTAAAAAGTTAAAAAAAATGATATAATAAGATTAAGAAAAAGAATATTCTAAGTACCCTACCTAAAAGGTGGAAGGCGTGTTATATAGCCACGGGAAACAATTAATCAGTTATAAATACTGGTGTTGTTCTCGTGGCTTTTTTGTTGCTTAAAAATAGAAAGGAGAATTGAGAGTGAATGAAAAGGCAAGAGAAGAAAGAAACGCATATATGAGAGCATGGCGTAAAAAGAACAAAGATAGAGTAAAGAAGTATAACTCTAGTTACTGGGAGCGTAAAAGTAAGAGAGAAGAGGAACAATCAATATAATACCTCTTCAATATAGATTTGATTATAAGTTACTTAAAAAGCCTTACTATTTAGTAGTTTTCACATATATATAAGGAGTGGTTAAGTTGTGTATGTAGATGAGTGTCTTAGGCTAGATGTAGACGACATTTTAAGTCTTAATGGTAATAAGTTTAGGTTTAAATCAAGTGTCTTAAAAGGAAGTATTTTAACCATAAAAGACAATGGGATATGTATAGGTAATACCTTTATAAGAATAGAGAGATATAAAAATAACTTTGGAGAGAAACATTTATTTTTATGTCCATATTGTTTAAGTCCTAGAAAACATATTTACTTAGTAAAAGGTAATTGGAAATGTAGAGAGTGTGGATCATTGAGATACAGAACAACTAATACATATAGAAGAGGTATGGAATATTGTGATTTAAAGATAAATAAGATACTGGATAAGTTAGAGTTAGAGCATGATATTAAGTACTATACTGGAGCATTACCAAAGAGTGATTTAAAACCTAAAGGCATGAGGTGAACTACATACAATAAATTAATTAGCTCACTTATATACTGGCAGAATGAAAGAGAAAATAGATGGCTTAGATTAGCTTATAAATATATAAATAGTTTTTTAGTTCGATATTTTATTAAATGGTATGCACACAAAATTTAAAAAAAGTATGCACACTTTGAATGTAGTACAACAATAAATTTTAATGGAGTACTACATTGAAATTGGACAGAGTACTCCATTAAAACGTTCCGTAAAAAGGAGCGTTCCAATGGTAACGAAAAGGAACGTTTAACGAACGTTTAAGTCAACGTTTGAGCCTTGTAATACCTTGTATAAATTCAATGCAACGTTGCACCCTTTTAAGTGTTGCTAAATGTTGTTTAAATTATAGAAATACTAATTTTAATGTAACGGAGTACTTGCATAAAAAGGCTTGTTATTTAGGAGGTTTTAATATAAAAGAATGAGGATAGATATTAGTTTAATAAAAGAAGATAAGCCAGTTAAGATTATCTTATTAATGGGCATAGGCATATAAATTTAGCGTTCTTTTACAAAACAAATAAAAAGACTAATAAAAGTTATATTGAAGTTAAGAATCTATATTACACATACAGCGGTGCTAATTATATTGATAAGTCAATTATAGAAGTTGAGTATCAGAAAACTGGCTTTGGATATAGAAAGTTCTTTAAATGTCCTCATTGTAGTAGGAAAAGAAAGTATTTATATCCAGTAGGAATTGGATTATTTGCTTGTAGAGATTGTATAGAACGTAATGTATATGAGTATAGAAGTAATATCTATGATGAAAATATAGAGAATGTAATCAAGTATAAAATATCTGTATTACTTAATAGGTTAGAAGCGGATTTAAGAAGAATTACAGTATTTAATTTATTAATTAGTATTCCTGATAAACCTAAATATATTAGGTGGAGTAAATATGAGCTTATATGTAAGTAAATACACTTTCTAAATTATATACCATGAGCTTATAAATGGAAGAATGAAAAGATTTAAAGCAAGAGAATTAAAAGATATGTTAAATAAAACTAATGTTAAATTTGTATATGACAGAATAATATATCCTAGTTATAACTTAAGTGAAGAGGGTGAGATTAATGACTAATGAGGAACTTGTTGTATTATATCAGCAAGGAGATAAAAAGGCTTTAGATGAGCTTTTAGAAAATAATGATAAGTTAATATACAAGATAGCCAGTAAATTCTATTCAGATAAAACTAGTTCTATTGAGTTTGATGATTTGCTCCAGGAGGGAAGAATAGGATTTATATTAGCTTGTAGTAAATATGATATTGGGTATATTAAAAGAACTAAGTTTATTACATATGCTTTTTATTGGATATATCAAAAGATTCATAGATTCATTACTACATATAACACTAATGAGGAAATAAGTCTTAATACACCAGTAAATGAAGAGAATAAAGATGAACTAATAAATAGTATAGAGAGCCATAGTGATGAGATAAAGGATAGATAAGAGGAATTATATCTAAGTGAATTAAGGCTTGAATTAGAGGTAGTTATGGACAAGTATAATACTCTTAATGAAAGAGAAATATTAAAACTATACTATGGTTGGGATACTGAAGAGTTAAGTATGGAACAAATATCTGATATATTTGAAACCTCTTCAAGTGATATAAAAAATACAAAGGCAAGAGCTATAAGAAAGTTAAGAGGTAGTCAATGGTTTAGAATCAAATATCAAAGAAGATATTCAGAAGATATAAGCTTTATGAGAGTATTAAGAAATTTAGATTATGGTATAAGTATTTAGTAATTAACAGGAGTATGTATTATGAGTGATGAATTAAGAAATGAGATGTTAAAAAGAGCCGAGCAAATGGGATTAAGTAAAA
>NZ_JARHZJ010000043.1 GCF_029258205.1 Clostridium sp. | reverse complement strand
TTTAGTAATTAACAGGAGTATGTATTATGAGTGATGAATTAAGAAATGAGATGTTAAAAAGAGCCGAGCAAATGGGATTAAGTAAAAAAGACCTCTTCATAAAAGAAAAGAATTTACGTAAGTTTATAAAAAGTGATCTTGACCATTATAAGCTTATGGTTGATATAGAAAAAGATTTAGGTTTAGTTCAGTGTAAGAAAACTGATAAGGTCATAAGGAAGATTAAGAAACCAGTAATTATTAAGGTTGATTTATATACTGTATTCAAGTTCTATGTTAATTTAGGTCATGTATTTAGAGATAAAAATAAGAGGATTTATTCCATGGAAGAGATAGAGCAACTATTAATTGATTACTATGAAAAGAACAATATAGAATATAAAATTTAAAGCATTTACTTATAGTGTAAGTGCTTTTATTATTTAGGGGGATATTATGACTAAGGAACAAAAAGAAAAGATTAAAAAGCTATTAAATAACTATAAAACTATGAAAGCCTAAATTGAATGTATTGATTATGAAATAGAGTTACCAAAGGAGCATATAGAATTTTTAAAAGGTTTTAGAGATATAGAGAACTCTATTATTGAAAGTAATAAGGAGATTTAACATAAGAAAGTCATAAAGAATAGGTTATATGACTGTATAAATAGCATAGATAAGGCTTTAAATGAATTGGGTGATACTGAAAGAAAGATAGTTGAGATTAGGTATTTAGAAGGAGAAAAGCATACATGGAGAGAGATAGGTAATATAGTTGGTTATAGTGAATATACTGCAGAAAAGGATTATTAGATAAAAGTTTAAATATTTTATATGAAAATATAAAAAATTATCATAAATTGGTTGCTAAAATACAAATATAAATATTATTAATATATAGAAAGACTTTATTAATGGTGTTTATATTAATAAAATAAACCAAATTAAGTTATATTAAGTTAAATAGTATTAATTTTAAATAAATAGGACTAAATGATGTTAAATAACACTTGACTATTGACTGATTATTTTTTGTGAATTATTATAAGATTAAGATAACGTACGTTAAAAGGTAAAAGTATCTTATTATATTAGTACTTACAGAGGATTGTTATTGTGAATTTAGTTATAAATAATATTGAATTAGATTATTATAGTTTTATTTTTAAATCCATAGTAGACAAGTATTTTAAGTATTGTGATGAATGGGACAAGCTATGTGAGAAAAAAATAAATTTAAATAAAAAGCAAATATGCGATATATATAATTTAAAAAATGGTGAAATTGTTTCTGAGTTTAAAGATTATATAGACTCTTTTAGTGAGATAGCAGAGGATTTAAAGTTTGAGTTACTTTGTGATCTAGGAGAAAATGTAGAGTTTACAGAAGATTTTAAGTTTACTAGTAGAATAAAAACTAGAGAAGCATTAATTCAAAAAATATTGAAAAAAATTAGAGAAAATTATGGAAAGTTTTCAATAAAGAAATGTATAAATGATTTATTAGGGTTAAGAATAATAGATATTGATTATAAAGATAACAAAGAGCATATAGATAGTATTTTAGAAGAGTTAAAGAGTAATGGAATTAATATAAGAAATATAGAAAGAAATTTATCAACAGGATATAAAGCATATCATATATATATTATAAGAAATAATAATACTTTTCCGATAGAAGTTCAAATATGGGATAAAGAACAAGAAGAAAAAAATATAGAATTACATTCTAAGCACAAAGAAGAGTATGTTAAGGATATAATAGAAGATTACAATAAATATTAGAAAGGAGTGATTTTATGTATTATCATTATATATTGATGTTTAGTGATTATGAGCAAGGAACTAGAAAAGCATATTATAAAACTTTTGCAGATGTTAAAGAAATGAGAAAATTCAGAGATGAAATAAAACAAATAAAAGGTGATTTTAGAAATGTAACTTTTAGTTCTCATCAAGTAATGACAAATTCAGAACAAATAAGTTCAGTTCCTGAATATGATAGATATTTTGAAGGTGTAGAATTTTATTCAGAAAAAGAACTATTTGAAAGAGAATTAGGAATTAGTACAGAAATAACTCCTTCAGATATTTTGAAGTATGTGCTAATAGAAAAAGAATGTACTAAACTTAAAGCAATGAAATTAATTTATTTAATATATGAAAGATATTTAAAAGAAACAGGACAGTTTTTATTTAAAGAGGATTTTTTAGCTTGGAAATTAGGGCCAGTATCAAATAGTGCATATTTAAAATTATCAGCATACAAATATGAAGATATAAAATTAGAGGATAAAGAATTAGAAAAAGCTAAATTAAAATTAAAATTAGATAGGGCTTTTGATAAAGACAGAATAATAAGATGTATGGATAATGTAATAAAAGAGTTTGGTGATTTATCCCCAAATGATTTAGTGAATTTAACACATGAAAAAGAAAGGCCTTGGTATAAAGTAAAAAAAAGTATTGGATTAGGACATAGTATAACAAAAGATGTTATGTTAGAGTGTGTTTTAATTAACCATTAAAAATTTAAGTTATTATATAATAAAGAGATATAGTCTAAATTTGGATTATATCTCTTTTAATTTATAAAAATGTGCAATAAGTGTGCAATAGATTTAATTTTTATATTAAATTATATAGAATTAAAATGAAATTAAAGGTTAATAAATGGCTTAAATACTAACTTATAAGAGTTATATTAAACTAACTTGAATTTATACTAATCGAACCGATTGGTCTGGGGTTCGAATCCTCTTCGACGCACCAATTTCAAGGGTTACAAGGTTTTTGTAGCCCTTATTTTTATGCAATTTATTAAACAGAGAATATAATAGGGTTATAGAATTTAGAATAAAAAATTTTACTTAGGTGAAAATAATTATAAAATGAGCTTAATTCATCAAGAATTTTAGTCCACTTATCTTATAAATAAGATAAAATAATATGCTAAAGGTGAAAAATATGAATTATGATTTTATAATTACGATTTTAGATGAGCACAATGAATCAAGTATTTTATTAGCTGAAAAGTTAAAACCTAAAGAGATAATATATTTATATAAAAATGATGAGGAATTAAAGATTTTAAATTCATTGAAACAGTTTTATTTAAATAAATTTCCTAAATGTACTTTTAATGATGAAAAATTAGGAAAGGATAATATTTCATCTATAGAGAAAATTATAAAAAGAATGAAAAGTAAGAATGTAGCTATATGTTTAAATCAAGGTGATAAAAAAGATATTTTAATAATGTATACCTTAATGTTGAAACATAATATGGATGGATTCTTTATTGATATACCTAAAGAGGAGCTTTTAAAGTTAAATTTAGAAAGTGTACAATATGAAAAATGCAATTTCATAGATTTAGATGTAGAAGATGTTATAGATAGTATAGGGGCTTCTATTGTTGTTGATTCAACAGAGATTTCAGAGATAAATATTATAGAGAGTATGACTAATTATATTGCAGATAATTTAGAAGTTTGGAAAAAGTATAAAGTAAGGTTAAGTGACAACTCTGTTTTTATTCATGATGAATCTAATCCTAGGAGTATAAAAATAGATAAGGAATTATTGAGCAAAGAAGAGGTTATGCTTCTTTATAAAATACTTGATTTTTTAGAGAAAAATGGTCAAATAAAAATAAAAGAATTAAATCAGTGCTTAAAAGTAACATTTCAAAATGAATTTATAAAAGGATTCATTTTTAAAAGTGGAACATGGCTTGAAGTTTTAACAAAAAATATTATTGAGGAAATAAAAAGCATTGATGATATAAAAAGTGGTTTATTATTTCTTTGGAATGATAAAGAATCTAGGGTTAAAAATGAACTAGATGTTGTTGCTATAAAGGACTCAGTTCTTATTTGTGTTTCTTGTAAGGATTCAAAAAAATATGATGAAGTTGCTTTAAATGAATTAAATGTTTATTCTGAGCAATTAGGAGGAGAAAATGTAATAAAAATATTAGTAGCAACGCAACCTCCAATTAAATCATCTATTTCAAAAAGAGCTAAAGAAATGGGTATAAATTTAGTTGTTTTTGATGGTAATAAAAAAGCATTTAAAGAAGAATTAGAAAAAATAATAAAATAAAATTTTTATTTAGGATAAATAAAGAAAATATGGAGAAAATAAATTTAAATTCTCCTATAATCTTATTTTATAAAAAGGAGCTTAATTATTAAAATAATTAAGCTCCTTTTTTAATATTTATGACCAATAGTCTCACCCATATTAACCTTAGTTTCAAAACCTAATTTAGTTTGTTCAACTATATCACTATCTATTTTTATAGCATCTTTCTTAAAGAATAAGATAGTAGTTGAACCACCAAACTTAAAGTATCCTTTTTCTTCACCTTTTTTAACTCTCTTTTTAGGAGAATATGTTTGAAGTATTGTACCAACACAAGTAGCGCCAACTTCTACGTAAAGAATTTCACCAAAATTATCAGACTTAAAAAGAGACCATTCTCTTTTGTTCTTACAGAAAAGTTCAGATACATTATTAAGAGCTATAGGATTAACTGAATAATAAAAACCTGAAATTTTCATTGTTTCACTACAAGTTCCACTATCTACAAAATGAAATCTATGATAGTCAGTTGGACATAATCTTAGTATAAGACAAGTTCCACCTTCAAATTCTTCAGCTACTTTAGGATCATCTATTAATTCTTTTAAAGAATATGTATATCCTTTTATCTGAACAACTTTATTAAGATTTATATTTTCAAATGCAGACAATCTACCATCTCCAGGAGAAATTAAAATATTCTCACTATAATCAATAGGTCTAGCTTCAGGAGTTAATGTCCTTGCAAAGAAATCATTAAAGTTTTCGAATTCAGCTATATTTTTATTGCAAACAGACATATCAATATTAAATTCATCAATAAAAGAATTAATTTTTTTCTTACTTAAAGAAGAGTCACAAAAACTTCCATAAATCTTTGAGAACATCTTCTTTTTAATAAATAATTCTAAAAAGCTTTTTCCTATAGGAGATGTATAAGACCAATTTATATATTTAAGGCCAGCTACTTGCTCAACATCATAAGCTTTTGTTTTCCTGTTATAAATTTTTATCATAAATTATATCTCCCTTTAAAAATTATGTTAAACACATATATTATATTATTATATATATAAATTCAACTTGTAAACAAGAAATTACAAATTTATATTATTGATTAAATAAAATAAGTGGTATATGATTAAATTGTTTTAAGAATAAGTGTTGGAGTTGGTAGTATGAATAGAACTAGAGAAGCTATTTTTGAAGCGGCTATAAAAATTTTTGCTACTTCAGGTTATAATGGCTCAACGGTAGATGAAATTGCAGCTAAAGCTAATGTTGCAAAAGGAACACTTTATTATAATTTCAAAAGTAAAGAGGAGATTTTTAATTTTGTAATTAGCAAAGGATTAGAAATTTGGCATGAAAAGTTAACTGAGATAGAAAAGTTGGAAGATGAGCCTATAGATAAATTGAAAAATTTATTTAAAATGCAATTTGAATTATTATATGAAAATAGATCATTTTTTAAGATGGTAATGAGTCAACTTTGGGGAAAAGAAACTAGACAAGATGAATTAAGAAATAAAATAACTGAGTATATTCAAGGGATAGAGAGAATACTAAAAGAAGCTATTTTAAAAAAACAAATAAGAGATTGTGATGTTTCTTTATTAGCTCACAGTTTATTTGGAAGTCTTATATCAACATCACTATATGAATTAAGTATAGATAAGAAATTTAATGTTAATAAAATTATAGATGAAATTACAAGGAATATTTTAGATGGTATAGTAATAAAATAAGTTTTGTTGACATATATTATTTAAAGAGTTAGAATTATTATAAAATTTAAATAAGTCTCCATAGTTCAATGGATAGAACAATCCCCTCCTAAGGGATAAATGTAGGTTCGATTCCTACTGGGGATACCACTTATTAAACAAAAATGGCTTAATTACTTGGATTAAGTCTTTTTTTATGCTTAAAAAGGGACAATTAGGGGACAAAAAGTTTATTTGAGGTATTTTTAAGTGAAATAAATGTATATTTAAGCATTGTTTATGAATAAATTATCAAGTAATTCAGCCGTGTTATCTTTCATTTCTTCCATAACATGAGTATAGGTATTTAAAGTAGTAGTAATATCATTGTGACCCAGTCTATCAGAAACTATTTTTATATTTTCACCATTTAATATTAATAAAGTAGCATGGGTATGTCTTAAGCCATGTATTGATATTTGAGGTAACTTATCTTTATACTTACTTACCTTCTTAGTAAAGTCCATTGATATATTTCTAGGATTACACATCTCATTTTCTCTACTTAAAACTATAAAGTTATTAGGATCATTTAGATTCTTTTCAAATTCTCTTAATAATACCTTTGGAATAGATATAGTTCTATCACTCTTAGTAGTTTTTAAATTTTCAGTACACACTAATGTATTAGTAGATTTATCAGCAATCACTTGTCTAGTTATATTTAGATAACCTCTTCCGAAATCAACATCACACCATTTTAAGCCACATAGTTCTCCAACTCTTACACCAGTTAAAGCACATATTAAAACTGGAAAGTATAAATAAGTATCTTTAATTTCATTAAGGAAAAAATCAAGCTGCTGCTTACTCCAAAATTCTATTTTAGGCTTTTCTATATTAACTTTTTCTATATCTGTAGGTAAGTAAGTTATTAATTTAAGTTTTTTAGCATACTTTAAACAGTTGCTAAGAGCCTCTATTACTTTCTTAGCTGATGAAGGTTTTAAAGGGTTATCTTTAGTAAGTAAATGATTATAAAAGTTCTGTATAGTAAGCGTATCTAATTCAGTTAATTTATAGTTACCTAGAAGAGGTATTATATACGTTTCTATACGACTTAAATAGTTGTTCCTAGTATTTATACCTATTGATAACACTTTATGGTTATAGAACCAATCTAGGATAAAATCCTTAAGGTATATATCTTTAGACTTAGGTAATAAAAAGCCATTATCAACCTTAGAACTATATTCATTAACAAACTTTTCAGCCTCTTTTTTAGTTTTAAAACCTTGTTTTTTAACTCTTATTCTTTTTTTAGTAACTGGATCATTGCCTAAGGAAATAACAACTTGCCAATTACCTTTTGATATTTGATTATAACTTGCCATGATATTCCCCTCCTGGATATTAATAATTTATTTTCTACCACTTATGGCAGAATAGAGAACTGATTAATGGTAAAAGTTAATTCAGTTCTCTAAATTGATATTATTTATTTTTAGCTTTTAATTTTTTAGCCTCTTCTCTTTCTAGTTGCTTTATGCTTTTTGTAGGAGTTGGAAGATCTTCAGGCATAGTACCACCTAAATCTCTTATTGTTTGTCTAACCTTTTTTCCAACTTCGAAATGAGCTTGATTTGCTTTTTCTTTTCCTCTAATTTTTTCTCTTCTTAGCTTCTCTTCAGTTTGAGTTGCACGGAATAAGTTCGCAGCAAGTTCTGTACTTCCCATATGATCGAGTATTTTTTGGCTTTGCTTTAATCCCTTTTTTACATGAATATCTTTAGCATTTAAACCACCATACAAGCCCATATATCCTTTATTTTGAAATATAGCATAATCAAGGTTAGTTTCTACACCTGATATCCTAGCAGTATCTACTAAATTCTTATTATGTTCTTTTAATTCGTTTCTTATGGCTAGTCTTTTTTTACATTCTGAAAGATCTTCAAAGTTTTCTTCTATTTCTTGTTTTCTAGTTTGTACTGCAAAATAGGTTTGTCCTAAAGCTATAGCTTCTTTTCTTGGATCACCATTTTGAACTATAAGATAGCAAGCATATCTTGATAGTTCTATATCTTCTATTTCTCTTTTAGCTCCTTTAGCTAAGTCTATCATTTTGCCGACATCAGCAAAATGATCCAAAGTATTGATATTACTATTTTTACAAGCTTCTTTTGCTTTCTCTACAATATTTTTAAAATTACCCCATCTTTTATATTCAAGTATTTCAGCGAGTTCTCTTGCATACCAAAATTCTTGTCCATATTCATTTATATGTTTTATATCCTCAAAGATTAAAGTATTATAGTTAGTTATTTCTTTCATAAGATAAATCCTCCTTATAATTTAAGTATTTACACATGATTAATTAGACAAAAAGTAATTCTAAAAACGAACATACATTCGTTGAAATTAGCTAAATAACAGGCTTCCAAAGTTTTGTGGGTACCTAAATAATGTTTTTGCAATTTGTTGCAAAAGGTAACTCATATGAACTTATAAAACATTAATAATATAAGGTTGGCTACCATATAACGCCAAGCTAATTGGTGTCGCCATTTTTGGATAGACCCTATAAACTATCAAGTTAAGATTCGCTATCCTTGCTAAGGATAACAGAATGTAATTTTGTATACTAGTATTGAAGTATATAAATTATTATGTCTTTTTAAGGTGTTCAAAAAGTTCAATATATTAATATTAAGAGTTAGTCATTGAATGACCAACATTTAGTATTCGGAGTTTTTGGAGCCCCTAAAAAGGGAGATATAAAAATACTTTCTTTAGCTTAAGCGTAAAAATATTCATTTCCGAATTTTATTTAAGCGAGAGAGCAACCGGGACTTTTTAACAATTCCTTGTTTTTTATCAACCCTCCCGGGGGTGAAACTACAAAATGAATGTTTGATTTAAAAAGTCCAAGTACCTCTCACAGTTACACAAAATTCCCTTTTGAAAAATTTTGAAGAACTTTAAAGGTTCACCGATAATATCGGGGAAGCTAATGCAATTATTCTTTGCAGCAGCTATAAAAGTCAGTTGTTTCGATTAACCGAGATTATTAATTTAACTTTTTGAACGCCATAAAAAGTCAGTTCATACTAACAACCGAGTTTAAAACATGGTCATTGAATGACTACGTTTAGAGTTTAAAATGAGTTCTAACCATTTAGGCATTCGGCAATTTCAGCACCACTAAAAAGAGGATAAAAGGTTAAGAAAAAAGTTCCTACCCTCTTCTAAAGGGTAGTGAATAATATTAACGACCTTTTACCTCATGAAGAGGAACGTTAAAGCCAAATCCAAAATTGGACTGGCTAGAGATATCAATTCATCATAATGAGGAAAAAGCAAAAATTGCGTTATCAAAATAATTCACCAACTTATGGGGGATAGTGCAAAATTCGCACTATCAAGATAAATAATCGTAAATCGCTATTATCTAACAAATTACATATATCAAAGTTAGAGCGCCACAAGTGGCGAAAATTATTTAAACTAGATAACAATTGGTTATTGAGTTTATAAAATTAAATTCGCAACAAGTTGCGAAAGTCTAAAAATGATTTTTCACTTGGAGCAACGAAATTCGTCGTTCAGAAATTAATATTTATGGAGCTAATAAGCCAAGGGAATTTTCCCTTGGGCTAAAAAATATTATGTTGTGGTACTGGGATACAAAATGAGCTTAGTTAAAATATCATTCCCATTGAAAGTGGGAAGAGGTGAGCCAAGTTTTCGGCTGACCTAAGATTCTAAGTTCCTCCGAGCCACTTAGAAACATATTAGGGTTCTTGTAAAGAACTTTTAAATATTTCGGAAACTTAATTCCGAAGTTATTATAAAGAACCTTGGTTTAACTTGTTGTTTTTAGTAATGATAATAAAATCTATGCTAAACATTAAACTGATAAAGAAAATTTTACCTATTACTAATAACTTTTTTAGTATAGAAGGTCGTTATCACTTTAAGTGATAGCAAATGATAGCCATAGCGTTTTACTAACCATAGCTATTATTTAAAATCAGAGGATAGCTACTTAAAGTCGCTATCCTAATTTTGTTTTTAGATGTCCTTACTTAGTACTTCCAAAGTTTCATTGTGAAACCTTAAGCAACTTCCGAATTTCAGAATTAGTTATGTCTAAAACTCAATCGATACTAGCGATTCACTTTTTAACTCATATAAAAAATCGCCGTGGGGAAAATCCGCGGAAAAAAAGTGCTAACCATGGACTTGGAGCAAAGCCAAAAAAACTTTTTGAGTACTCCCTACCTTATCAATTGTTTTAATATATATTTTTTTAAAAAACTCAGTGGGGAATTTTCTGCAACACAAATTAGCCTCGTCCTGTTGAATTTTCAACTCAGATTCTAAAGGGTAGGGGGGATATATCTTTACCTCTTCTCACTCTAAAGGGGAAATTCCCATCTAGTTGGGAAAGAAAATAATATAAAAAAGAATGTATGTTCTTTAATGTGGTTAAAAATTAGAACATTTTATATACTCCAAACCTAGGTAGAAAATATACTATATATCCGTCAATTTCATATCTTGCACCATATTTGCATTTAAAATATTCTATAGATTCATCTAAATATTCTTTTGTAACCCCTAAGAAGTCAGCTATTTCATAAGCATTTTTACAGTTATTATTAAAGGCATTTATTAGACCAATAATACCAACTGATCTTTCATATCCCCAACGCCTTGCGATAATTTCCTGTTTACGATTATTTATCTCTTTTTGATTACTTATATCTCCAACAGTTTTATGAAAGTGTCCTAGCTCTTCGGCTAAGACACAAGCTTTTTCTTTGGTAGATAGTTTTTTATCTATTGCAATTTTCTTACCACAACAACGCCCTTTTCTAGTTTTTAAATTAAGTTCTTTAACAATTATTCCGAGCTTATCAGCTTCTCTTAATAATTCTTCGTAACTCATAATTACTCCTTTGTTATTTCCATAAATCCTCATCATTCATTAAGTCGTCATCATGTTTATAATCCTCTTCTGTAAAATCTCCTTCTTTGTCATGAGATGCTTTAGGCATAAGATATTCTTTTCCTTCTTCTTCCCATATTTGTTTTTCTTTTTTAGGAAGAGGAGTTATATTGCTTTCTTTTTTATATGCTATATTAAAATTATTTTTTTCTAATTTATAAAATTCAAATTCTAATAAATCAGTGATTTTTTCATAAATATAATTTAGTGTTTGATTATTTAATTTATCAACTGGATATTTATCTGATTTTAAGAAATCGATTAATTTATTTATTGGTTCCATTAAATCGTTTAATGGAGGAGTTTTTATGTTACTTTGAGATGAGTTTAAAGCACCAGAATAATAAAATTGAGTAATAAAATCTTTATCCTCTTCACAAACACTATTTAAAGTTTCTTCTAAAGTTAATGGTTCATTGAAGAACATTTTTTTTAACATATTAGATTCGGGGTTACTACCATCATTATTGTATGTGCAATTAATATAACTATCTAACATCAAAGTTTCAGCCATTTTTTCATCATTAACATCTAAAAACTTATATAACTTTCTAAAACTTAAAAGACTATAACCTGGTTTGTTTTCTAGCATACACTTCAATTCGTTCAAAGGTATATCAGTATCCTTTGAGAGCTTTTCAATAGTATAGCCTTCTTTCATAGCACCTTCTATAACTTTTTGAGTTATTGTTTTCTTTTTTTCTCCAATTAATTGATTTATAGATATACCTAAAATAGAAGCAATTTTGTTTATTACATCTATTGGTGGCTTTGTATATCCACTTTCATATTTTTTTACTGAGTTTATAGATTTGCCTATTTTATCAGCGAGTTCTTGCTGGGTTAATCCTTTTTCTTTTCTATAAAATTTTATATTTTCAGAAATACTCAATTTGATTCACCTCCATGTATGTATTATATCATTTGTGGTAATAAAATTATACTATAAGTTTAAAAAATATCTTGACAGTGTAATTAAATTACACTATTATTATAATTGCAAAGGGTAATTAAATTACCACTAAGGAGGTGGAAGTATTGAATTTAAAGATTCAAAGAATAAAAATGAAAAAAAAGCAAAAAGAGATAGCAAAAGAGGTTGGAATAACTCAACAATATTTAGCTAATTTAGAAAATGGTAAATCTAAAAATCCAAGTAGAGATTTGATGATAAAGTTAGCAGCAGCACTAGACACAACAGTCCAAGAGCTATTCTTTTCAGATGAAGAATAATTTTAGTTATTACTAATTTTCACATCTAAAATTCAAATCAATTAAATAGGACAAGTTAATTTCATTAATGTTCAGTCTTATTATTTTGTACAGATAAATTAAAAGTATTACATAGGAGGGAACTATGGAGGAATATTTAAAAATACTTATTCTAGTTTTAAAAGAGCTTGAAGAATAGAGGAGGGAGAGAAGTGAGTAACATACTAAAGATTGAAGAGGTGTCTAAAAGAATAGGAGCTACAGTCCCATATACTAGAGAGCTATGTAGAAAAGGAATTATTAAGGCTAAGAAAGTAGGTAAAGAGTGGAGTGTAGATAGTAAAGAAGTAGATAAATATTTAGGTATTACAACTAATGAAGAGGAGCTTAAGAAAGAGATTTATATTAAGGAGCTGGAAAGTAAAGTAAAGCATTATGAATTTGTTTTAGGAGCTATTCAAGGCAACATAACTAATATTGAGTTAATGCTAACTAATGGAGTAAGGAAGTGATTTAATATGAGCTTTAAATTATTTAAGAAGTATTTAGAGATATGCAGAGAAACTGGCAAGGAGCCTAACTGGAAAGACTTAAATACATTTAGAGGTATATTTGCTTAAGATAAAAGGAGGGGCTTAGATTGAACATGAGAAGATATAACAAGCATAATAAGAGATTGAGAAAAAAGTATGTGTATAGTGTATCAGCTATGATTTATTACAATGAAGTAGGTCGTAGTCTAAGAGGGAAAGCTGAATATTATATTTCTGATGGTGTTCAAATGGGAACTATAAAATACGATAATGTGGAATTAGAATTTTTCGATGATGTAGTTAATGCTAATGAAAGAGGAGTTCTTTGTTTTAGAGATAAAAATAATAATTTTACTCAAAATGCTTTTACTCGAGATGAGTTTGGTTCAATGAATGAATTTCATAAGTTTATCAAAGCTATGGGTGTATTTATGGGATTTAGAGAAAATAGGAACTAATGATAAATTGACCTTATTTTTATAATGGGGGTGAGTGAGGTGAGTTAATGAATAGTATAGAGCGTGAAATCTATGATAAATATGCTTATAAAAAGACTCACATATATTTAGTGTATGAGGAGTTTGAAAGGCGTGTAAATAGTACTGATAGCGAATATGATGGGCTTAAGAAAGGAGAGTGTAGTTTCAATTACTCTGCTTGGGAAAAAAGACTAGGAATAAGTAAAAAGTTATTACAGAATTCAATTAAACAATTAGTAGATGATAATGTAATAATTCAAACCTATAAAGGTGGCAAAGGTAGAGGATCAAGTAAGTATTTTTTAATGAGATTTAATATAAACAGTATGGATAACAAAAAGGATAATTATTTGGATAACAATTTGGATAATTATAAAACAAGTAATTCCAATGCTTTTAATGATGTATTGGATAATAAAAAAGATAACTATTTGGATAACAAAATGGATAACACATCTATATATAATAATCTAAATATAAAATCTAATAATATATATAGTTCAAATGATGAGGATAATATATCTTATTTTGAAAGTATTAATAAAGAAATAGATGACTTAGAAAATGAAATTAATAATAAATATGATAAAGATTTAATTACTAAAGAAAAAGAGAAACTTAAAGATAAAAGCTTAGGTACTTTAGATTTACTTAGAGAATTAAAAAAACAATTAGATAAAAGTATAAAAAGAAATAGTAATCAAGATATAGAGAAAATATGGAGTTTATATCCTCTAAAGAAAGGTAAAGCAAGTGCTATTAAGAAAATACCTAAACTATTAAAAGAATATGGAAAAGAACAAATAGTCAGATGCATTGATAGATATATTAAGTATGTTGATAGTCAACGTAACAACGGTTTTTCAACATTAAAGTATAAAGATGGTTCAACATTCTTTAATAGTGGCTATATGGATTATTTAGATTGTAATTATCAAGAAGATATTATTACTAAACCAAAAAAAGAACCAAAAAGAAGAGGAACAAATTTAGATGACTTATAGAAAGGGGCATAAAACATGGAGAATAAACAATTATTATATTCCATAGAATCAGAAGAGGCAATACTAGGAACTATTACGGCTAATAACAAATATATGCTTAAGGTTATAGGGGAGTTAGAAGAGAAAGACTTTTATAATAGCAAGAATCAAATGATCTATAGAGCTATGTGTAATCTTTATAAAAATAGCATATCTTTTGATGTAGTTGTATTATCAGAGAAATTAAGTAATGAGGTTAAAAATGGAGCAATAACACTTACAGATATAGCAGAAAAAACGAGCCATATAGACTATGGAACACTACTAAGCCATGTAAAGATAGTTAAAGAAAAAAGTCGTGAGAGAAAGCTTGTAAATGCTTGTCATAGGGTTATTAGTAGCGAAGGTAATGTTAATAGTAAAATAAATTACTTACAAAATGAGCTTTTAGAAGTAAATCAAGTTAATAGAAAGGATAGTATTAAGAATATAAGTGATGTAATGTTTGATACTTTAGAAGGTATAGAGAACACTTATAACAATGAAATGGGAGTAAGAGGCTTTAAGACTGGTATTTTAAGCTTAGATAAGGTTATGAATGGACTTAACAAAAAGGATTTTATAGTCTTTGGAGCAAGACCAAGCATGGGTAAGACAGCTTTTTCACTTGCAATATTAAATAATATAGAGGTTAATACACTTTATATTCAATTAGATATGAGTACCGAAGGAATGGGACAGAGGTTACTAGCAATGAATAGTGGTATAGAAAATACGGTACTAGCAAGAGGTAAATTAAATAATAATGAGTGGGACAAGGTAAGAGATACATTCAATTACATTACAGCTAAGAAGAAAAATATATTTATTTATGAGCCTTCATCAATAACAATAAATGAAATAAGATTAGTTGCTAAAGAGGTTCAATTAAAGCATGGGTTAGACGTAATAATAATTGACCATATAGGAAAGATTAAGCCATCAACTAAAGGAACTAGATACGAGCAAATGAATGTTATATCAAATGAGCTTAAGGTAATAGCAAAAGAATTAAATATTGCTATGGTTGGATTATGCCAGCTTTCAAGAGCTACAGAGCAAAGGTCAGATAAAAGACCTTTTCTAAGTGATTTAAGGGACACAGGCTCCATTGAACAGGATACTGATGTTATAGGGTTACTTTATAGAGAAGGCTATTACAAGGCAAGAGAGGAAGGAACAGACATACAAGATGATGTGCTAGAAATTAATTTTGCTAAAAACAGAAATGGAAGAACTGGAGCTATTTATTTTGATTATAACTTACCAACTCAAAGATTAACTGAAAAGTTCGGAAAATAAATTTAATATAGGAGTGCGAGATATGGAGTTAAAAGAAAGAATTAAACTAATTGCCATACTCTATGAAAAATCAGATAAGAAGACAAAAATCTTAGTTGGCGTTTTAATGAGTGGAAAAGGCAATAATAAATAAATTTTAGTTTACATATTTCAAGGAGGATAATGGCTCGTATAAGCACTTATGAAAATTTAACCTATGTCAACGTTAAATAATAGACAAACCTATTCTACAAGGCGAATAAACCAGTTTATTAAGAATATAAAAATATTATAAGAAAGGTTGTAATAATAATGAAAGATGAAGTTATTAAAATAATAAATAATTTAGATTGCAAGAAAGATAGTAAGATTATAGAAATAACATATCATTTCTTAAAATCTTTATTAAAGATATATAAAAAATAGGCTAATGTAAAAATACATACATCAGCCTAAATGGGTTAACATGATACCCGAAATTCGCACCTTCAAGGTATCATGTTAGCTCAAAAAGGTCAAGAGGTAAACATAAGAAATATTGGAGGAATTTAAAAATGAGCTTTGAAAAAGTACAAGAATTACTAAAAGATATTATTTTAAGAGAGTTACAAGTAGAGTATGAATATGATTTTAAATATATGTCAGAGGAAGAAACGAAACAAAAAATCGGTTGTAATGAAAAAATAGAAAATCTATATAAGATACTATCAGAAAAACTAGATGATGAAGGGAAAAGAGTTTTATTTGAGTTTACTGAATTACAAGAAAAATTAAAATTTCAAGAAAGTGATTATTATTTTGAACGTGGTGTAAGAGTGGGATTAACTGATTTAAGTTATTTAAAGAAATATTATAATGATTTTTTTAGTATAAGGAATTTGTAAAGTTATAGGAAGAGGCTAAGGCCAAAATAAAGCATTAAATATGAGGAAGGTATCAAATGACTAAAATAATTATAAGTTACCAAACAGTTGAGGAAAGAGAGCAGATTATTAAAGCTTTATCAACTGGGGTTAGTATAAAGAAGATTAGTAAGCCTTATAGAAAAGGACTTTATAAGAGAATATATATTGACATAGATTAATAATTTAAGGGGGTTCGACATTAAGTCGAGCCTTATTATTTTAATAAAGTATTGAACGTAACTTAGTTTTAGTTTAAAATCTATTTACGTTACTGTAATTTTTGTCTACTGGTAAAGTAAGTTTTCTAGTATTAACTAAATTATTTTTAGATTGCAATTTAATAGAAACTTACATTATCGAACACCTAAAGGTTAGTTATTATTAACTAGCCTTTTTATTGTTTTAAATAAGTAAAAATGGTATAATAAGATTAAGAAAAAGAATATTTTAAGTACCCTACCTAAAAGGTGGAAGGCGTGTTATATAGCCACGGGAAACAATTAATCAGTATATAAATACTGGTGTTGTTCTCGTGGCTTTTTTGTTGCTTAAAAATAGAAAGGAGCATTGAGAGTGAATGATAAGGCAAAGGAAGAGAGAAACGCATATATGAGAGCATGGCGTAAAAAAAATAAGGATAGAGTAAAGAAGTATAACTCTAGTTACTGGGAGCGTAAAAGTAAATATAAGAAAGAAGGTAGAAATAATTGTTAGATATCATTGGAAAATTTAAAGAGGAAAAGAATAAGGATATAAATAGAATACAAAATATTATAAGAAAAGAAGAAAATGAAAAAAAATCATTAATAGATAAAATAAGAACTTATGAAAAAGCAATGCTAGATAAAGCTATTGAGGGAACTATTGATAATAAAGAGAAAGTAAAGATAAAAAAGTCTATAGATGAAATTAAAGATAAGATTTCAGCTTTAGAATTGGATTTGAAGATTAATAAAGAGGCAGTAAAGAAAGTAGAGAATAGGAGATTAGAATTATCTTTAGGAGAAATTCAGAAAAATATTAAAAAGTTTAAAAATGAATGTAATTTATTTAAAACAGTTAAAGATATATGTAAAAAAAGAGATGAGCTAGAAGAACTATTTATTAATTTGAGAAATCAATGTGATGAAGTAGAAAGTATTCAAAGAGTTTTATTAGAAAATGAAAATATAATATCTGATGAAATTAGTAATGAATATATAGATTTTATTATGGAGAACTCAGATAGATCTTATGATTTCTTTAAAGAAGTAATTTCAGAAAAAGAAGATATAACTATATTGAAGCAATTAAATACATACGTAGCAAATATATAAAGGAGAGAAAGATATGACATATGAATTAAAAGAGAAAGCATTACAACTATTGAGAGAAAATAATTTATCAGAAAGTTTAATAAGTGAAGTTGATTTAACAAGAGATTTGACTGTTACTAGAAGTATACAGGAGCTTATTGATTGCAAGAGTAGAAATGAACTTGTAGATGTAATAAAAGAAAATCAAGTAAAAAGATAATTAAAAAGCCTTACTATTTAGTAGTTTTCACGTATATATAAGGAGTGGTTAATTTTTGTATGTAGATGAGTGTCTTAGGCTAGATATAGACGAGATTTTAAGTCTTAAGGGTAATAAGTTTAGGTTTAAATCAAGTGTACTAAAAGGGAGTATTTTAGACATAAAAGATAATGGTATATGTATTGATAATACATTTATAAGAATAGAGAGATATAAAAATAACTTTGGAGAGAAACATTTATTTTTATGTCCATATTGTTTAAGTCCTAGAAAACATATTTACTTAGTAAAAGGTAATTGGAAATGTAGAGATTGTGGATCATTGAGATACAGAACAACTAATACATATAGAAGAGGTATAGAATATTGTGATTTAAAGATAAATAAGATACTGGATAAGTTAGAGTTAGAGCATGATATTAAGTACTATACTGGAGCATTACCAAAGAGTGATTTAAAACCTAAAGGCATGAGGTGGACTACATACAATAAATTAATTAGCTCACTTATATACTGGCAGAATGAAAGAGAGAATAGATGGCTTAAGTTAGCTTATAAATATATCAAAAAATAGTTTTTGAAAAAGGTATGCACACAAATTTAAAAAAGTATGCACACTTTGAATGTAGTACAACAATAAATTTTAATGGAGTACTACATTGAAATTTAACAGAGTACTCCATTAAAACGTTCCGTAAAAAGGAGCGTTCCAATGGTAACGAAAAGGAGCGTTAAACGAACGTTTTAGTGAACGTTTGAGCCTTGTAATGCCTTGTATAAATGCAACGTAGACCATAGTAAAACCTAGTATTAAGTGTTGCTAAATGTTGCTTGAATTCGCTTATTATTTAGGAGTATGAGAGCAATTAAGATGCTAAGAAATGCTAAGGTTCAATGCTAACAAATGCTAACCTAAAAATCTTTTTACAAAACAAACGAATAAAAAACGTTGCAATTGAAATGATGGAAAATGATAGAGTAAATGTTGACATTTGTTGACATAAAAATAAGATAACAACATTAAGATAAAAGAGGTGAGAGCAATGACTAATGAGGAGCTTGTTGTATTATATCAGCAAGGAGATAAAAGAGCCTTAGATAAGCTTTTAGAAAATAATGATAAGTTAATATATAAAATAGCAAGTAAATTCTATTCAGAGAAGATAAATGCTATTGAGTTTGATGATTTGCTCCAAGAGGGGAGAATTGGTTTTATATTAGCCTGTAATAAATATGATTGTGAATATATAAAGAAAACTAAGTTTATTACATATGCTTTTTATTGGATATATCAAAAAATACATAGGTTTATAACTGGAAATAATACTAATGATGAAATAAGTCTTAATACACCAGTAAGTGAAGAGAATAAAGATGAGCTAATAAATGGCATAGAGAGCAATAGAAACGAGATAAATGATAGAGAAGAGGAATTATACCTAAGTGAATTAAGGCTTGAATTAGAGGCTGTTATGGACAAACATAATACTCTTAATGAGAGAGAAATATTAAAACTATACTATGGTTGGGATACTGATGAGTTAAACATAGAACAAATAGCTGATATATTTGAAACCTCTTCAAGTGATATAAAAATACAAAGGCAAGAGCTATAAGAAAATTAAGAGGTAGTCAATGGTTTAGAATCCAATATCAAAGAAGATATTCAGAAGATATAACATTTATGAGAGTATTAAGAAATTTAGATTATGGTATAAGTATTTAGTAATTAACAGGAGTATGTATTATGAGTGATGAATTAAGAAATGAGATGTTAAAAAGAGCCGAGCAAATGGGATTAAGTAAAA
>NZ_JARHZJ010000032.1 GCF_029258205.1 Clostridium sp. | reverse complement strand
AGAAAGAACTTAAGAGAAGCAGGAATAGAGTACAGAGTATACAAAAATACTTTAGTTACTTTAGCAGCTAAGGAATTAGGTTTAGAAGGTATTGTTCAATACTTAGAAGGACCAGTTTCAATGGCATTTGGATATGAAGATGCTACAGCTCCAGCAAGAATCTTAAATGATTTCGCTAAGGACCACAAGAAGTTAGAATTAAAAGCAGGTGTAGTTGATGGAGAAGTTTATGATCAAGCAATGATCACAAAGATCGCATCAATACCATCAAAAGAAGTTCTTATTGAAAAACTTCTTGGAAGTATCAAGGCTCCATTATCAAACCTTGCATACTTATTAAATGCAATAAAAGAAAAGAAGGAAGCTGAATCAGCTGAGTAATAATTAACTTAATTAAGAAGTTAAACATTGTTTTTTAAAAAATTTGGAGGTGCAATTAAAATGACAAGAGAAGATATCATTCAAGCTATAAAAGAAATGAGCGTTTTAGAATTAAATGAATTAGTAACTGCTTGCGAAGAGGAATTTGGAGTAAGCGCTGCTGCACCAGTAGCAGTAGCAGGAGCAGTAGCTGGTGGAGCTGCTGAAGAAAAGACTGAATTCGACGTAGTTTTAGCTAGCGCTGGAGCTAACAAGATTAAGGTTATCAAAGTAGTAAGAGAAATAACTGGATTAGGATTAAAGGATGCTAAGGAAATAGTTGACGGAGCTCCTAAGACACTTAAAGAAGCTGTAGCTAAAGAAGAAGCTGAAGAAATGAAAGCTAAATTAGCTGAAGTTGGAGCTGAAGTAGAGCTTAAGTAATTAAAGCTTAATTTAAAAATATTAAAAGAGGTACTTAGTGGTGCCTCTTTTTTTTAACTCAAGAGATTGAGCAATAAAAATAATTTAAAGTAAATTTTTTAGAATATTGACAACTGGTATTGACTATGATACCATAAGTAAATGTACTATTGTATAATAGTATAAAGTTGAATATGAATTTTATGTATACTACATTAAAATTTGGGTATACTAAAAAGATGATATTGTATGTAATCCGAAAGCATAGGTCCTTAGGGAAAGTATGCTTTTGGCTATTTTAGTTTATACAAGGGGTGAAAGTTGATGGTACATCCTGTCCAAGTTGGAAAAAGAACGAGAATGAGCTTTGCAAAAGTCAAAGACGTGGCTGAAATGCCAAATCTAATTGAAATTCAATTAGATTCTTACAAATGGTTTTTAGATGCAGGACTTTATGAAGTTTTTGATGATATTAATCCTATCTCAAACTTTACTGGAAATCTTGTGCTTGAGTTTGTAGGATACACTCTAGATATGGATAACATAAAATATTCAGTTGAAGAGTGTAAAGAAAGAGACACTACTTATGCTGCACCGCTAAAAGTAGCTGTAAGACTTCAAAACAAAGAAACTGGAGAAATAAAAGAACAAGAGGTATTTATGGGAGATTTCCCATTAATGACAGAGCAAGGAACTTTTATAATCAATGGTGCCGAAAGAGTTATTGTTTCTCAGTTAGTAAGATCACCAGGTGTTTACTATAATTACAATATAGATAAAACTGGTAAAAAACTGTTCTCTGCAACAGTAATACCTAACAGAGGTGCATGGTTAGAGTATGAAACAGATTCAAATGATGTTATCTATGTAAGAATAGATAAAACAAGAAAACTTCCTATAAGTATACTAGGAAGAGCTATGGGCTTTGGAAGCGACCAAGAACTTCTTGAGTATTTTGGTGAAGAAGAAAGGTTCAAAGCTACAATAGAAAAAGATAATACTAAGACTAAAGAAGAAGCGTTATTAGAAATCTATAAGAGGTTAAGACCAGGTGAACCACCTACAGTTGATAGTGCAATTAGTTTAATAGATTCTTTATTCTTTGATGCTAAGAGATACGACTTATCAAGAGTTGGTAGATACAAGTTTAACAAAAAACTTGCAATTGGTTTAAGAATAGCTAACCAAATAGCAGCAGAAGACATAGTAGATAAATTAACTGGTGAAGTTTTAATTGCAAAAGGTGAAAAAATATCAAGAACTAATGCTGAAGAAATTCAAAATAGAGGAATAAATTCAGTTGATGTCTTAGTTGAAGACAGAGTAATCAGAGTTATAGGTAATCACTTTGTAGACATAAACAAGTGTGTAGACTTTGATATATCAGATTTAAACATTAGAGAATTAGTTCACTATCCAACATTAAGAGAAATCTTAGATAATTATTCTGATGAAGAAACTATAAAAGAAGAGATTAAAAAGAATATTACAAGACTTATTCCTAAGCACATAATCAAAGATGATATATTTGCTACAATAAGTTATCAAATTGGCTTAGCTTACAACATTGGATATATTGATGATATAGATCACTTAGGAAACAGAAGATTAAGAAGTGTTGGAGAGCTTTTACAAAATCAATTTAGAATTGGTTTATCAAGAATGGAAAGAGTAGTTAAAGAGAGAATGACTATTCAAGACCAAGAAGCTATAACACCACAACAATTAATTAACATAAGACCAGTAGCAGCAGCTATAAAAGAATTTTTTGGAAGTTCACAGTTATCACAGTTCATGGATCAAACAAACCCATTATCTGAGTTAACTCATAAGAGAAGATTATCAGCTCTTGGACCAGGAGGTCTTTCAAGAGAAAGAGCTGGTTTCGAAGTAAGAGACGTTCACCATTCTCACTATGGTAGAATGTGTCCTATCGAGACTCCAGAGGGACCAAACATAGGTCTTATAAACTCTTTAGCTACATATGCTAAAGTTAATGAGTATGGTTTTATTGAAACTCCTTATAGAGTTGTAGATAAAGCAGAAGGTAGAGTAACTGATGAAATAAGATACTTTACTGCAGATGAGGAAGATCAATACTTAGTAGCTCAGGCTAATGAACCATTAGATGAAAATGGATGCTTTATTGATAAAAAAGTAACCGTTAGAGATAAAGGTGAGGTATTAGTAGTTCCAAGTAAGGATGTTGACTTAATGGACGTTTCTCCAAGACAGCTAGTATCTGTTGCAACAGCGATGATACCTTTCTTAGAGAATGACGACGCATCAAGAGCTCTAATGGGATCAAACATGCAACGTCAAGCAGTTCCTTTATTAAAACCATATGCTCCAATAGTTGGTACTGGAATAGAATACAAAGCAGCTGTAGATTCAGGAGTTCTTCCTAAAGCTAAGAATACTGGTGAAGTAGTTTATGTAAGTGCTAACGAAGTAAGAGTTAAGAGAGAATTAGATGGTGGTGTTGATACTTATAGACTTCTTAAATTTAAAAGAAGTAACCAAGGTACTTGTATAAACCAAAGACCTATAGTAGCTAAAGGTGACTGGGTACTTAAAGGTGAAGTATTAGCAGATGGACCTTCAACTGATTTAGGAGAAATAGCTTTAGGTAAAAATATAAGAATGGGATTCATTACTTGGGAAGGATATAACTACGAAGATGCTATGCTTATCTCAGAGGAGTTAGTTAGAGAAGACGTATTTACATCAATCCATATTGAAGAATATGAATGTGAAGCTAGAGATACTAAATTAGGACCAGAAGAAATAACTAGAGATATTCCAAATGTAAGTGAGGATGCTTTAAAAGATATAGATGAAAGAGGTATAATCAGAATCGGTGCTGAGGTAAGATCAGGAGATATTCTTGTTGGTAAGGTAACACCAAAAGGAGAAACTGAACTTACTGCTGAGGAGAGATTATTAAGAGCTATATTCGGTGAAAAAGCTAGAGAAGTTAGAGATACTTCTTTAAGAGTTCCACACGGGGAAGCTGGTATAATAGTAGATGTAAAAGTCTTTACAAGAGAAAATGGAGATGATTTATCACCAGGAGTTAATGAACTTGTAAGATGTTACATTGCTCAAAAGAGAAAAATATCTGTTGGAGATAAAATGGCTGGTCGTCATGGTAATAAAGGGGTTATCTCAAGAGTATTGCCAGAAGAAGATATGCCATTTTTACCAGATGGTAGACCACTTCAAATATGCTTAAACCCATTAGGAGTTCCATCTCGTATGAACATCGGTCAGGTATTAGAGGTTCACTTAGGATGGGCTGCAAGTGCATTAGGATGGCATATTGCTACACCAGTATTTGATGGTGCTACAGAAACTGATATAGAAGATTGCTTAGAAAAAGCAGGATACAATAGAAATGGAAAGACAGTTTTAAGAGATGGTAGAACTGGTGAAGAGTTTGATAACGAAGTAACAGTTGGTATCATGTACATCTTAAAACTTGCTCACTTAGTTGATGATAAGATTCATGCTAGATCAACAGGACCTTACTCATTAGTAACTCAACAGCCACTTGGTGGTAAGGCACAATTCGGAGGACAAAGATTCGGAGAGATGGAGGTTTGGGCATTAGAAGCATACGGTGCTGCTCATACTCTTCAAGAAATACTTACTGTTAAGTCAGATGATGTTGTAGGTAGAGTTAAAACTTACGAAGCTATTGTTAAAGGTGAAAATATTCCTGAACCAGGAGTGCCAGAGTCATTTAAGGTTCTTATTAAAGAACTTCAAGCTTTATGTTTAGACGTTAAAGTTTTAAATGATAATAACCAAGAAGTTAAATTCAAAGAATTAGCTGAAGATGATGATGAAATAGAAGTATTAGAAGTTAACATGGAAGGTACTGAAGATTCAACAACAGAAGAGGTTAAAGAGGAAAAAGGGGAAGTATACATTCCATCAGAAGACATGGATGAAGAAATAGACTATGAAAACATAGACTTATTAGACTTCACAAATGATTTAGACATAGAGGATGACTTTAACTAGGATATAAAGTGTTCCCTTACTCATTAGAGTAAGGGAAGGCTTAAAAATTCACATTAAACTATGAAGGGAGGACACACCCTTGTTCGAATTAAATAATTTTGATGCTTTACAAATCGGGTTAGCATCTCCAGAACAAATTAGAGAGTGGTCTAGAGGAGAAGTAAAGAAACCTGAAACTATTAACTA